>CAMWVJ010000210.1 GCA_947177645.1 uncultured Desulfovibrio sp. | reverse complement strand
CTACAGCCCGGGCGCCAGCTTCACCACGCTCAAGGGCGTTTTGCAAAGGCTCGAAGCGGCCATGCCCGGCCGCAAGCTGGATTTTTATCAGGGCTTTCTCGCGCGCGGCAAGGCGGCCTTCAGCCGGCAGGAGGAGGATACGGGCGCCGAGCTCGCGCCCTGCGTGCGCTGCGGCTCGCCTACCTCCTCCGGGGATCTCTGCGGGGTGTGCCGCATCCGGCTAGCCGTGGCCGGGGAAGTGCCGGCTTGACTCGCCATCCAAAATCACTGGGCCAGGGCGAGCCCGGCGACCTTGCGGTGCGGCGCGGGCAGGGGCAGGTCGGCCAGCTCTTCCGGCGTCACCCAGCGCCAGCCGTCATCCGGCAACGCGGGGAGGGAGCCGGGCGCACTGTTCGCAAGCCGGAGCCGGCGCCAGTGCAGGGTGATGCGGTAGCGCGTGCGCGTGTGCACGATGTGGCCGCCAGCTTCGAGAAGCTGCGCCCCAAGGCCGCAGCCTTCCCGCAGATGGCGCAGCAGGGCCGCGCCCGGTTTCTCCCCCTCCGGCACGGCGCCCCCGGGAAATTCCCACAGCCCGGCCCACACGCCGCGCGCCGGGCGCCGGTGCATGAGGATGCCGCCCCGCGCCGTGAGGATGCCGGCCACAGTGGTGAGGGCGGTCATGCCGGGGCCATCGTCCTTCACCGGGCGCTCCGCCGCCACGCCGCGCTGCCGCGCCCGGCAATAGGCGGCCCACGGGCAGGCAGGGCAACGCGGCTGCTTGCGGCAGACGAGCGCGCCCAGCTCCATCATGGCCTGATTGTGCTCCCGCGCGGCATCCTCGGGCACGAGGCGCTGCGCCCACTGGCGGATGAACGAGGGCGCCGGCTCGCGGCGCACCGGCGTCTGCACATCAAAAAGGCGGGCGAGCACGCGCTCCACGTTGGCGTCCACGCAGGCCACGGGCCTGCCGAAGGCGATGCTCGCCACGGCCGCGGCCGTGTAGGGGCCGATGCCGGGAAGGGCGCGGATGTGCTCCTCCCGCTCCGGGAAGACGCCGCCGTGCTCTTCCATGACGCGCCGGGCCGCGGCCATGAGGTTGCGCGCGCGGGAATAGTAGCCCAGGCCCTCCCAGAGGCGCAGCACCGTCTCTTCCGATGCCGCGGCGAGGGCCGCCACGTCCGGGAGCTGTTCCATCCAGCGACGGAAATAGTCCACCGCGCGGTCCATCTGGGTCTGCTGGAGCATGATCTCCGAGATCCAGACCTCATAGGGCGTGTAGTTTACCCGCCACGGCAGGTCGCGGCGCGTCGCCGCGAACCAGGCGCAGAGCAGGGGCGAGAGCTCGGCCGCGTGGCGTTCCGGGTCGCGCAGTTCGCCCCGCTCGCGCAGTGCGGGCGCGAGGCCCGGCAAGAGCGGCCGGGCGGTCTTTGCGGTTCCGGCGCCCCGTCTCTTCATCCTCTCCCCGTGCTGCCCGCCGCCATTGTCAAGCGGGGCATGTGCGCCTATAGTCGACCCGCGCGCCCGGCGCGGGAGCCATCCGCCGCCAAATCCCGGCGCAGCAGGGAGTCAGCAATGGCAGACAAGAAAAATCCCGTCGTCCTGCTCGAGACCACCGAGGGCGACATCCTCATCGAGCTTTATCCCGACAAGGCCCCGCGCACGGTGGAGAACTTCCTCATGTATGTGGACGAGGGCTTTTACAACAACACCATCTTCCACCGCGTCATCCCGGGCTTCATGATCCAGGGCGGCGGCATGGACGCGCGCATGCGCGAAAAGCCCACCCACGAGCCCATCCCCAACGAGGCCGACAACGGCCTGAAGAACGAGCGCGGCTCCGTGTCCATGGCCCGCACCAGCGACCCGCACAGCGCCTCGGCGCAGTTCTTCATCAACCTCGTGGACAACGACTTCCTGGACTTCCGCGCGCCCACCATCGACGGCTGGGGCTACTGCGTCTTCGGCAAGGTCACGGACGGCATGGACGTGGTGGACAAGATCGCCAAGGTCAAGACCAGGACCGTGGGCATCCATGAGAACGTGCCCGCCGACTCGGTGATGATCACCAGCGCAAGCCGTTTTGAGTGAGCGTGAATTCCTGCGCCTTGCCCGGGGTCAGCTCCACGCAGGAGCAGCCCGGGGAGGCGCTGGAAAGCGCTTGGCGGAAGCCCTCCACATTTTGCGCGAGCACCGGGAAGGTGCCCCAGTGCATGGGCACCGCGGCGCCGCAGCCGATGAGCCGGCAGGCATGCGCCGCCTGCGTTGCGTCCATGGTGAACACGCCCCCCATGGGCACCAGCGCCACATGGATGCCGTAGAGGCGCCCCAGAAGCTCCATGCTTGAGAAAATGCCCGTGTCGCCCGCGTGGTAGATGACAAGGCCGTCGGGCATGCGCAGGATATAGCCCACCGGCACGCTCGAATCGCTGGAATGGAAGGCCTGGGTCATGGTGACGGAAATGCCCTTCACCGTCAGCGTGCCGCCGATGTTGAAGCCGATGCCGTTCATGACCTGCGCCTCGGGCACGCCGGCGTCGCGCAGCTTGGTTGCCGTGCCGACCACGCAGCCGAGCATGGCGCCCGTTTTCTTGCAGATGGCGACCGCATCGCCCACATGGTCGCCGTGGTCATGCGTCACGAGCACCATGTCCGGCGTGCCCACCTCGGCGGGGTTCTGCCCCCAGCGCGGCGCGAAAAAGGGGTCGATGACGCAGGAGGCGTCGCCGCAGGCGATCTTGAAGGCCGAATGGCCGTACCAGGTGATGGTGCTCATGACGGGTCTCCTTGGCTGGTGATGGAACTTCCTGCGGGTGGCGCCATTTCGGGCGCCCAGCGGCCGAGGCTGTGGGCGAGGCCGGCCTGGTCGAGGATGCGGCCGCAAAACTGGTCGAGCATGGCGTCAAGGCTCTGCGGGCGCAGGTAGAAGCCGGGCGAGAAGGGCATGATGACGGCCCCGGCCTCGCGTAACGTAAGCATGTTGCGCAGGTGGATGGCCGAAAGCGGGCTTTCGCGCGTCACGAGCACGAGGCGCAGGCTTTCTTTCAGGGCCACGTCCGCCGCGCGCTGCAGCAGGTTGCGCGTGGCGCCCGAGGCGAGCGCCCCCAGCGTGCCCATGGAGCAGGGCACCACGAGCATGGCCGCGGGCGCGCCCCCCCCGTGCCACCACGAGCCGCTGGCCGGCCCGGCGCCAAGGTCGTCCGCCGGGTAGGCATGGCGGGCGTGGCGGGTGAGGGCGTCCGGCGCAAGGCCGCATTCGGCATTGAGCACCGCGGCCGCGCCGTCCGAGACGATGCAGGAAAGCTCCACGCCCGGCATGGCGGAAAGATGCCCGAGCAGCCGGAGCGCGAGCGGCATGCCGCTCGCCCCGCTTACGCCCACAAGTATCTTGCGCATGGTGCCTTCCGCCTTGAACTGAACTGCGTTTCCCTGCCTTCCCCCTTGTTCCATAAATCCACGGCCCGCGCAATGCCGCAGGCTGTTTCCCCGCGGGCCTTGACAGCCGCCGGCTTTCGGCATACCAAGAACCTCCCGCGCCCGTAGCTCAGCCGGATAGAGCGTTGGCCTCCGGAGCCAAAGGCCGTGCGTTCGAATCGCGCCGGGCGCGCCAAGGAAAATCAAGCGGTTTGCTGTAAAAAGCTGACCGCTTTTTTTCTTTTGGTGCTAACAAATTGCTAGATAGTCTCGTCATTTGATTTTAGCCCAAATGGCAATGCACCTTATATGCACAGCAGCCAGA
>CAMWVJ010000209.1 GCA_947177645.1 uncultured Desulfovibrio sp. | reverse complement strand
TTTCCGGGCCGGCGCCCATCGGCTCCCGCCACGCCAACCCGCTGGGCCTGCACGCCACGCTCGGCAATGTGCGCGAAATGACGGACGGCTTCTTCCGCCTGTCCATCGCCGACATGCAGGGCGGCATGGTGCGCCACCGCCTGCACGGGGCGGCTGGCGGCGTGCTCGTCAAGGGCGGGGGTTTCCGCAGCGACGAGGCCGGGGTGGCGCCCGGGCGGCGCGACGAGGTGCCGCTCTACACGGCTTCCGGCCCGAGCCGGCCGGAAGACCTGGGCCTGCGCCTCGTGCTCTCGGGCATCAATATCCCCAATGCGGAGCGGCTGGAGACCCTGCGCAAGGAGGAACGCGCGCCCGCGCCCATGCCCGAGGCCGTGAAGCCCGGGCGCACGCCGCTGGAAGCCGTGGAGGCCCTGACAGCGACGGCCCCGGCCCTCAAGCCGCAGCTCGACCAGTTGCGCGCCATGCTCGAGGACCAGGAGAGCGCGGGCCAGCGCGAGCGCGCCGCCACGCTGGAGCACGAATTCCGGTCCCTGCTCTACCAGGCAGAGACGCTGCGCGCCTTCGCCTTCCGCTACAGCGCGGCCCACAGGCAGGAGGAAAAGATCCGCGAGATGCTGAAAAAGCCCGCGGACGCGGCCACCAAAAAGCAGCTTGAAAAGCTCCGGGCCGAGGTGGCCGGCGACCTCAAGGACTATCTCGAATCCCTGCGCATGGGGGCGGGCTATTACAAGACGAGCCTCGCCCTCGTGGGCGCGGCGCCCAAGGACGAGACCGAACGCCTCGCGGCGCAGGCCCGGCGCGAATACGGCGGCGCCGGCGTGTTCAACACGCACATGACGCAGAATATCGGTGTGCTTGAAAAATGGCTGGCCCAGACCCGGGCCAAGGGCGCCGCGTCCCTGAGCGTCAAGGCCATCCTCAAGGGCATCCTGCCCGAACAGCATTACAAGGTGCTGCCGCTCTAGCGGCGGAAAGCCTCAGCATTCTCACGGAGACCATGTTTTACGGCTGGAAACTCGGCGCCCTCACCATGGGCTGCAACTTCATGCTCCAGGGCAGCGCCCTCTACTGCATGAACGCCTTTATGGAACCGCTCTGCGAGCTCAACGGCTGGACGCGCGCCGGCCTCAACCTGAGCATGGGCGTGGCCTCGCTCATGGGGCAGCTCGCCATGCCGCTGGCCGCGGCCGTTTCCGCGCGGCGCTCCCTGCGCCTGCTCACCACGCTGGGCGCGCTCGTGGGCGGCGCCGCCACGCTCGGCATGGGCATGACCGGCAACCTCGCGCTCTTCACGCTCTGGTTCATCCTTGTCTGGGTGTGCAGCCAGTTTTGCGGCGGCGTGGTGGGCAATGCGCTCATCAGCCGCTGGTTCCGCCATTTTCAGGGCCGCGCCTTCGGCCTCGCCAATGCGGGCACCTCGCTTTCGGGCGTCATCCTGCCCTTTTTCTGCATGCTGCTCATCCACAGCTTCGGGGTGACGGCGGCGTATACGGCGCTCGGCGTGCTCACCTGCCTGCTTGCGCCGCTCTCGTGGAAGCTCGTGCGCGACGAGCCCCAAGCCCTCGGGCTGCACCCGGACGGCCGGCGCCATGAGCCCCATGTGCCCAAGGCCGCGCCCGTGAACACCTCCTTCACGGCGCTCGCCCATTCGCGCCCAGCGTGGTTCGTGGGTGCGGCCTTCGGGCTCGCGCTCATGACCGGCTCGGCCTTCATGAGCCAGATGAAGCCGCGCTTCGCGGACCTTGGGCTCGAGGCGTGGCCGGCCATGCTGCTCGCCTGCCTTGCCGCGCTGTTCGCGGCGCTCGCCAAGTACGCCTGGGGCTGGGTGAGCGACCGCACAACGCCCCTCACCGCCTCCAGGCTGATCATGGCCCTGAGCGCGGCCAGCGTGGCGCTTTTGGCGCTGCCGCCAACGCTGCCAAGCCTCGTTGTGTTCAGCATGGCCTTCGGCGGCTGCATCGGGGGCCTGTGGGCGGTGCTGCCCGCGGTGGTGGCCTGGTATTTCGGCAGCCGCAACTTCCTGGCGGCCTACAAGTTCATCTCGCTGTTCATCATCCTGCGCTGCGCTGGCTTCCCGGTGGTGGCGCTCTCGCACGACCTCTTCGACAGCTACGCCTTGGCCGATGCCTTTTTCGGCGCGGCCCTGCTCACCGCGCTGGTGCTCACCTTCCTGCTTAGGCCCGGCGACGCCGTGGAGAACACGCATCACCGCCGCTGAGGCGCGCCGCTAGGAGGCCGGCCCGGTGCCGGAGGCGGGGGCCGACTGCGGAGCCGCTTTCCCGGCATCCTTGGCGCCGGCTTTGACGGCTGCCTCGGCCTTCGCCGCCTCCTGGGCCGTGGGCGCCTTGGGCGCGGACGCCCCGAGCAGGCCGCCGGGCTGGTCGGTCATGAACATGTGGGTGGTGGGGTAGGCGCTCAGCACATTCTCCTCGTTGAGCTTCTGCTGGATGGCGAGGTTCACGGCCGAGCGCGTCATCTGGAAGCGCTTGATGTTGCGCTCGTGGACGATATAGATGAGCTGGAACATATAGTTGGCGCTGCCGAAGCTGAGCATGCAGGCGCGCTCGTAGCTGCAATCCGGGAAGGATTCCACCACCTCGCGCAGCATGTCGGGCACGCGGCGCACCACATTGAGCGGCATCTCGAAGGCCACGCCCAGCTCCAGCACCACCGGGCGCTCGTTCACATTGCCGAGGTTGACGATGACGCCGCGCGTCATCTCGGAATTGGCGCAGACGATGAGGTCGCCCTCGAGGCTGCGCAGGTGTGTCGTCTTGGGGCCCATGTATTCCACGTCGCCGGCCTTGCCGCTCGAAAGCTCCACATGGTCGCCGATGCGGAAGGGCTTGTCGAGCAGGATGACGATATAACTGAAGAAATCCTCGAGGATGGCCTTGCCGGCCAGGCCCACGGCCACGCCCATGATGCCGAGGCCGGCCACGATGGAGGAGACCTGGAAACCCAGGTTGTCGAGCAGGAAGGTCAGACCCACGGCCCAGATGATGCCCGTGATGATGGGCATGAGCGAGCGGCTCTGCGAGGTCTTGAGCGTCTCGCCGTGGCGGCGCATGTAGAGGTCGAGGTTGAAGGGCACGAAGGCGGCCACGAAGGCGATGGCGATGACCGTGCAGACGATGCTGAAGACGGTGGCGAGCGCGTTGGCATAGACCGGCGCCAGCACGAGCATGCGCGCGCCCCAGGCGACGAGGCCCACATAGAGAAGCCGCTTCAGGTGCAGCATGACGCGCTCGTACATGCCGAAGTCCATGGCCTTGACCGCGGCCGTGCCCTGGGCGGAGGCGTCGATCTGGTACTTGCGCTCCATGTAGGCCTCGAACTTGCGCTGGGCCCAGGGCCAGAACACATGCACGGCGATGAGCGCCAGAAGCACGATGCCGAAGATGCAGGCAAGGCGCAGGGGCGGGTTCTGGTGCAGGAATTGCCGGTAATTGAAATATTCGAGCAGGATCTTCCAGGTCTCGGGATTCATCCTCGGCCTCCTGTGGTGGGCGTCGCCCGCGGCGGGCGGCAGGCGCAGTATGCCGCATTTCGGGCCGCCGCGCCAGAGGCAGCCGGGGACGGTGGGCGGAGCGCGCCGCGGCGGACGCGCCCCTTGCCCGGTCAGGACTCCTCAGCCGAAAAGACCTCCTTCGCCGCAAAGAGGCCGTTAAGCGCCGCCGGGACGCCCGCATAGACGGCCATCTGCATGCAGACCTCCATGAGTTCCGCGCGCGTGCA
>CAMWVJ010000208.1 GCA_947177645.1 uncultured Desulfovibrio sp. | reverse complement strand
CCACAACAGTCTCTTTTTGCTGTTCCGTAACGTCGGCCATGGTATCTCTCCTGTTAAAAAGCGGCCCGGCCGTGGGAGGCCGGGCCGCAGGGAATGCCTAGAACTTGAACTGGGTGCTCTGGCGCCAGCTGTAGTAGGCGGATTCGCGGAAGTCGTCGATGAGGTGTTCGGAGAACTCAAGGCCGGTCAGCCTGAAGAACTCCTCCCAGCCGATGCGCTCCGCCCAGTCGCCCAGGCGCTCGTACTTCTCGGCATTGGCCGAGTAGACATCGATGATGTGGCGCACCGTCTTGGTGAGGGTGGGCCAGCGCGGCGGCTCGTTGGGGATGAAGGCCACCACGACCTTGGAGAACTTGGGCCAGGTGATGCGGTTGGAGACCTTGCCGCCCACCATGATGGCGATGCCGTCGCTCTCGCCATCGGCGATGGGGAGCGCGGGGCACATGGTGTAGCAGTTGCCGCAGTACATGCAGCGGTCTTCCTTGATGGCCACGGAGTTCACCTTCTTGCCGTCAAACTCCACCTTGGTGGGGCGCACGGCGGCGGTGGGGCAGGCGGCCACGGCCAGCGGGATCTCGCAGAGCTGGTCGACCCAGGCGGTGTCGATCATCGGCGGCTTGCGGTGGATGCCCACAAGGCCGATGTCGGAGCAGTGCACGGCGCCGCACATGTTGATGCAGCAGGCGAGGGCCACGCGCACCGGCGCGGGCATGCGCATGTGCACGAAACCGTCAAAGAGGGCGTCCATGACGGCCTTCACCGGGCCCGAAGCGTCGGTGGCCGGGGTGTGGCAGTGGATCCAGCCCTGGGTGTGGATCATGTTGCAGATACAGGCGCCCGTGCCGCCCACCGGGAACTTCTGCGAGCCGCCCTCGAACTTGCGGGAGTTGAGGTCGTCGCGCAGGGCCTTCATGGTGGCTTCGTCCTTCACCATGAATTCGATGTTGTTGCGCGTGGTCCAGCGGACGTAGCCGTCGCAGTACTTGTCGGCGATGTCGCAGATCTCGCGGATATGCGTGATGGACATGGTACGCGAGCCGCCGCAGCGCACGGTGTAGACCTTGTCGCCGCTCTCGGCCACGTGGAGGAGCACGCCGGGCTCAAGGATCTCATGATAGACCCACTTGCCGAAGTTCTTGGCGATGACCGGCGGGAAATAGTCGCTGTACTTGTGAGGGCCGATGTCGGAGATGCGGCCTTCCATGGGTTTCTTGGGATCGTACCCCGTAGAGATGAATGCCATGTCTGTGTCCCCCTTTGGCGGCTAGCGCTGATGGCGTTGACGGTAAGCGGCGAGGTCATGCGTCCAGCCGCCGGGCACTTCACTTTCCTTGAAGAAGATGAAGGGGTTGGTGCGCGGATTCTTGACCTGGCAGGGCATGGCCGGGGTCTCGGTGGCCTCGAGCAGCTTCTGGAAGGAGAGGCGCTTCATGGTCTCGCCCACGCGCTCGCGGTTCTTGCCTTCTTCCATCCACCAGTCCCAGATCTTTTCGATGACTTCCTTGATGTCATCGTAAGGCTCTTCACAGGAGATGAAGGGGATGAGCACCGAGCCCATCTGCGCGCCGTCCACGACCGGGGCCTTGGCGCCGACCAGGATGCAGGCGCCGCGCTCGTCGCCGATGTGCAGGGCCTGGGGCATGGTGTTGATGCAGTGCATGCAGCGCACGCAGTCGGAGGTCTTGATGGAGAGCTTGCTGCCGTCCCACTTGATGCACTTGGTGGGGCAGCGGGCGATGACTTCCTTCTCGATGTCGAACTTGCCCCAGTCACGGCCGGCATGGGCGCCCGCGTTGGGCTTGATCTCGCCGGCGACATAGGCCTTGACTTTCTCGTTGTCGATCTTGATGTCGTCCTTCCAGGTGCCGATGACCGCGAAGTCGGAACGGGCCATGGCGCAGACGCAGCCGTTGGGGCAACCGTCGAACTTGAACTTGAACTTGTAGGGGAAGGCCGGGCGGTGCAGCTCGTCCTGGTAGTCCATGGTGAGCTGGTAGCACATGTCCTGCGTGTTGTAGCAGGCGAACTCGCAGCGGGACATGCCGAGGCAGGCCGCGGGCGTGCGCAGGTTGGAGCCGGAGCCGCCGAGGTCGTTGTGCATCTCGTGGGTGAGCTGCCAGAAGATCTCTTCGAGCTGCGGGGTCTGCGTGCCGAGAAGCACGATGTCGCCCGTGGAGCCGTGCATGTTGGTCAGGCCGGAGCCGCGCAGGTCCCAGATGTCGCAGAGGGTGCGCAGGAACTTGGAGTCATAGTACTTGCCGGAGGGCTGGGCCACGCGCATGGTGTGGAAGGCCGCCACGCCGGGGAACATTTCGGGCTGGTCGGAATAACGGCCGATGACGCCGCCGCCGTAGCCGAACACGCCCACGATGCCGCCGTGCTTCCAGTGGGTCTCCTTTTCCTTGTAGGAAAGCTCCACCTGGCCGAGCAGGTCTTCAAGGCAGTCCACCGGGATCTGGTAGTCCAGATTTTTGGGATTGGCCTTACGATTGGCCGCTTCCTGTTTGATGTCGGACACGAAGCTCGGCCAGGGGCCGCTTTCAAGCTCGTCCAACATGGGAGTCGGATATTTCGCCATTGCCATACCTCCACTATGGTTTGCGTCATGCCGCCGCGCCAAACGGCGGCCGCCACTGCTTGCGGCGCGGTTCCGGCTCGCCGGTGCGCCCGCTGGTTCACGCCCCCGGCCATGCGGGGTGCGGGGGGCGCGCCCGTGCGCGATGCCGCACTGGGCTATCCCCAGAACGGCAAACGGCGGGCGAGCCGGGACTTGGCCCCAAAGGCCACAACGCGGTCTGCCTTAGGCGTATCACCAATCTTCCCGGTTGACAATATGTTGGAGGCAAAAAATCGCAGACAGGCAGCACGGCACGGAGCACCCGCGGCTCGGCCCGTTCATGGGTTCAGGTCGCGCGGCAAAAGAAAAGGCGCCGCGGATGGCGGCGCCGAAGGGAAAGAGCGGAAAATTTGTCAGGGCGCTCAGGCGTTGGCCGCCTTGAGCAGGTCTTCCACCATCTCGAGGGAGGGGGTGGCGCCGTCGTCAAGCCCGCAGAGGCCGCGCACCGCGAGCATGAGCATGTCGAACTGGAGCACCATCTCGGTGGCGCCGTTGTGGATGACGCAGGTCTCGCCGCGCACGGAGAGGCGGTAGGCGTGGCGGGTGCGCTCATGGCCGCGAGAGCGGACGATGTAGTACACCTGCTCGCGCGTGTCCGTCACATAGAGCTGCTGGCGAGTGAGCGTGCCCGACTCCTCGTCGTACCAGGAGCACTCGGAAAACAGGCGGCCACGGAAGCGGAGGTCTTCACCGTTGTCATGTTTCAGACAAATATCATCCATGGATTTCTGCACAATGCCCTCCCCGCTTGCGCCGCCCCGTGCCGGGGCGCTTCCCTGCTCCGTCCCGCGCCGAAAGACCCGGGACGCCGGCGCCGTTCCAGTGGCAGAACGCTAGCACCGGCCCAAAACCTTGTCAAGAAATCGCAGCAACCAGACAGCAAAAACGCAGCCAGCAGGCATTTTTAGAGCATAACCAATTGAAAAACCGTCTCTTTTATTTCCAAAAGGCCCGCAGTTCAGCAGCCGATACCCGTATTCTGGCGCGCTCTTCAGCGGATTTTCGCTGAGCCGGCGCTTCATCCCAAGAGGTTGAACTCTGGGAGCCATCATTGAAAACACTTGAAACTCAAGAGGTTAAGTTACCTTTTTGCCAGCGCGGGTTTGTTCTGCCTTCAAGTTA
>CAMWVJ010000207.1 GCA_947177645.1 uncultured Desulfovibrio sp. | reverse complement strand
GGGTGATGTCGAGCGGCGGGTCATTTTCATCGCCCTGATAGATGGCGGACGGGCGTATATAGAGCATGGTGCCGTTCCTGGCGCCCGGGCCCTCGTCCGGGTTGGCCTGCTTGACCGGCAAATCGCCCGAGGCGGTGAGGATGACGCCATTGGCGGAGATCTTCACGTTGCCGTCCGCATCGTCGGGCAGTTCATAGCTGCCCGTCTCCCAGGTGTCGCCGCCGTCTTTGGACCAGCGGAATTCGGGGTGGTCAGACAGTTTGCCCTCGCCGAGAAACTGGACGATGACGGTCTCCGCGCTCGCGCCCTCCAGCGTGTAGACGGGCTTGCCCGCGTCCGCGTCGTCTTGCGTGATGGCCTTGGCGCCTTCCTTGATGGCCTTGTCCCAGTCCTCGTCCCAGCTCGTGAGAGCGAGGCCCTGCTCGAAGGCGTTGTAGTCGTAGCGGTGGCCGGCGAAGATGCTCTTGCCCTCGAATTCGGTGTTGGCGAGCTCGAGGAGGCTCCCGAACTGCTGGCGCGCCTGGTCGGCCATGATCTTGCGCTGGCTCGCGTCATAGGTGCCGGTGGAGGCCTGCTCGGCGAGCGTGATGAGGTCCTGGATGACCGTGGGCACGCGCGTGGAGAGCACGCTGTCCTCAAGGTTGAGCCAGCCCTTGGCCGTGTCCACGTTTTCCTGGTACTGGGCCGTGTTGGTGAGGTCGATGCGCGTGGTGAGCACGCGATAGGTGCCCGCCGGGTCGTCCGAGGGCCGGTTGATCTTTTTCTGGGTGGAGCCCTGCTGGACGCTCTCCATGTATCCGGCCAGATTCTTCTGCATCTGGCCGACCATGTCGTTGTACATGGTCTTTTGCGTTACGCGAATGGCCATCTTGCTCCCCCCTTACTGCTTGAGGCCGAGAAGGGTTTGCAGCATCTGGTCAGCGGTGGTGATGAGCTTGGCTGCCGCCGTGTAGGAATGCTGGAACTTGATGAGATTGCTCATCTCCTCGTCCATGTTCACGCCAGTGACCGACTCCACACGCTCGGAAAGATCCTCGGTGAGGGCGGTATGGTATTCGGTATTGGTCTTGGAAAGGCGCCTGTCCGCGCCCACGGTGGTGACGAGGTTGGCGTAGTATTGCGAAATGGTCTGGTTGTTGACGGTCTTCCAGAGGGTGGAGATGGTCACGGGCTTGTCGATGAGCTTGCCGATGGCCGTGGCCGTGATGTTGTCGCCCACATTGGTCTGGAACTGGCCGTTGACCTGGCCCGACGCGATGAGGTGCGTGTTGCTGTGCACCTGGGTATTGACCGCGAGGTCGCTCGCGTCGCTGCCGCTGAAAAAGGTGTTGATGCCGAGCGCCGCCATGAGGCCCGAGCTGTCCGCGCCCATGGCGAACTCGATGTTCGAGCCGGCGGCCGTCTCGATGAGCAGCTTGCCGTCCTGGATGCTGGCCACGAGGGGCTGTGTGCCGTCGGCAAGCGTCATGTTGTTGATGGCGTCGCGCACATCCTCGAGGGTATGGACGGTGGGGTCGAAATTGGCGCCGCCGCCGAAATCGAGCATGGTGGAGTCGAGATGATCCCCGGTGACGCTGTCATAAAAATGGAAGTTGACATTGCCCGCCTGGAGCTTGTCGGCAAAGGGCAGGATGGCCTGCGGCGAGCCCAGGGGCTGCTTGGTGTCCTCCACGCGCTGCTGGCCCTGGGCATAGGTCAGCTTGGAGAGGCCCGCGCCCTGGCTGTGGATGCGGTTGACCTCCCACACAAGGGAGGAGGCCACGGCGTTGAGCTCGTCGATGTAGCGGCCGCAGTTGTCGTCGCGGATATTGTAGTAGGCCGCGAGCTTGCCGCCGGTGACGCGGTTCTTGTTGTCCTGCCCGTCAAAGCCGATCTGCGGGGTGATGTTCTGGGGGCCGCGCGAGGGCTCGATCCAGTAGAGGCCGTCCTTGGGGATGATGTCGAACTGGTCGCCGGCGTGGAAGTTCTCCACCGAGGAGAAGGAGATCTTGAGATCCTTGACCAGCACCTCGTCGGTGATGGGGTTGCCGTTCTCGTCGGTCTTGCCGCTGTTGGTGATGTCGAAGCGCAGCTCCTGGCCGTCGTCGCCGCGCAGCCAGGTCTTGCCGCCGTCAAGGGACACGCGGAACTGCGGGGGCTCGTCGCCGCCGGCGTCGCCGCCGCGCACGATCTCCACGGTGTATTCGTGGCTGTCGTTGCCCGTGAAATTGATGTTGCCCGCATAGGTCGAGCCGGACTTGAGGTGGTTCTCGGCGCGCGGGCCCATGACCTCGAGCTCGTAGGTCACGATGCCGTCCACGAGGGGCTGGCCGGTGGAGAGCTGCACGCGGAAATTGCCCTTGCCGTGGTCGATGGTCTCCACGTCCACGAGGGTGGCGAGCTCGCGCACCAGCTGGTCGCGCTTGTCGAGCAGCGCATTGGGGTTGCTGATGCCGTCGACGGTCTGCGCGGTGATCTGGCGGTTCAGGTCGGCGATGGCCACCGCGATGTCGTTGACGCGGTTGACGCCCTGCTTGATGGACACATCCATCTCGTTCTGGATGTTCTTGATGGCGTCCATGGTGTTGCCGAACATGTCGCTCAGGTTGTCGGCATAGGAGAGCAGGCTTTCGCGGACGGCCGTGTCGTCCGGGCGCAGGGCGAGATCCTGCCAGGCGTTGAAGAACTTGGTCAGCGAGGAGCTGATGCCCGCGCGGTTGGCTTCGTTGAAGATGTTTTCCAGCGAGGCCATGATGGTGTCCTGCTGGTCCCAACGCGACGAATTGGTGGACTGCTTCACATAGGAGCGCTCAAGAAACGCGTCGAAGAAACGCATGACCTGCTGGGCATTGACGCCCAGAGGCTGCGCCCCCGGCTTGTACTTGAGGCCGCCGGCGTCCTTCTGGTCCACATACTGGCGCGAATAGCCCTCGGTATCCACGTTGGCAAGGTTGTTGCCCGTGACCGAGATCCACGCCTGCGATGCGTTGAGGGCCGACTGGCCGATATTGAGCAGTCCGTTGAGCATGGCCTAGAGCCTCCCGGAGATGAGCGCGGCCTGCGGGTGCATCTCATGGCGCATCCCGCCCCGGCGCCCGTAGACGCCCGCGCGCGGCGGCGCGGCCTGGCTGGTCAGCGCCTGGAGCGTGCGGGTGCTCTGGTCGAGCAGCGCGAGCGAAAGCTGCGCGTTGCGCGAAGCCTGGCGCGACACCTGCTGCTCGCCGTCATCGACAGAGGCGAACAGCGTCAAAAGCGCGGCGCCCTCCCCCTCGGGGAGCTTCGCGGCGTAGTCGCTCACCCGCACGCCGTCAAGGGTGCGGATGACAAGGGTCTTTTCCACGGCGATCTGGCGGATGAGCTCCTGGATGGAGAACTCCAGCGCGGCCACGCCGTCAGTATTCCGGCTCTTGAGGATGCCGTACTCCTCCTCGAGGAGCTCGTGCAACAGCGCCAGGGCCTTGTCCTGACGGGCTAAACTTTCGTGGATTATCTGGTACATCCTGTCCTCTCTTGCGGACATGGCAGGCAGAACCTGCCGAAAAATCTGGCTGTGCCCGTAACGAAGCAAAATTTATGCCACGGATAGGACATGCGCTCCGCTGTCAGCATGCGCACGGCCTAGCCCCGCGCGTCCGCCGCGGTCAGCGGCGGGATGGTGAAGTTGCCGGAAGCCGCGGCTTCGGCCGGGCCTGCCGCAGGACCTGCCACAGGGGCCGGCGCGGGCCGCGGGGCGGCCGCGGTGAGCGGGGCCGGCTGGGCGGGCTGCACGGACT
>CAMWVJ010000206.1 GCA_947177645.1 uncultured Desulfovibrio sp. | reverse complement strand
CCCCCAAGGGCATGGACTCCGCCACGGTGCTCGGCATCGTCGACCACCACAAGCTCGGTGACGTGACGACCTCAAGCCCCATCGAGGCCTGGATCTGGCCCGTGGGCTGCACCTGCACGGTCATCAAGAACATGTATGACTTCTACGGCGTGGAGCTTTCCCGCAATGTGGCCGGCGCCATGCTCAGCGCCATCCTTTCCGATACCGTCATCTTCAAGTCGCCCACCTGCACCGAGGCCGACCGCAAGGCCGTGGCCGAGCTCGCCGAGATCGCCGGCGTGGCCGACGTGACCGCCCTTGGCATGGAGATGTTCAAGGTCAAGAGCGCCGTGGACGGCACGCCCATCCGCGACCTCGTGTTCCGCGACTACAAGGATTTTGACATGAACGGCAACAAGGTCGGCAGCGGCCAGCTCGAGGTGGTGGACCTCTCCATCCTCGAGGCGGTCAAGGACGGCCTGCGCGAAGAGCTCGCCCGCGTCAAGGGCGAGGGGCGCCACAGCGTCTTTCTGCTTTTGACCGACATCATGAAGGAAGGCTCGGAACTGCTCATCGTTTCCGACGATCCCGCCGTGGTCGAATCCGCCTTTGGCGTCAAAGTGGACGGCGACACCGTGTGGCTGCCCGGCGTCATGAGCCGCAAAAAGCAGGTGGTGCCCAACTTTGAAAAGGCCTTCAAGTAACAGGGCCGCCCGATGATTCTTCGCCGGGGCCGGATTTCCGGCTCCGGCTTTTTCATTTGGCGGCTTCCTTGCATGCGCGGGGCAAGTGACATAGCATCCCGGCATGTGTGCCCGGCCGAATCCGCCAGCCCCTGATGCTCCCGCCGTCCTCGTCCTGCTCCATGGCACGGACCCGCGCGCGAGCCTCGCCGCCCTCGCGGAGGATGGGTCGCGGCCGCGGGTCATCGTCCTTCAGGCGCCCGGTGGAAGCGCGCCCGATGCGGGGGAGGCCCGCGCCTTGGGCGAAAACCTCGCGCGGCAGGGGCGCTTCGCGGGCTTTGCCTTGGAGGAACTTGCCCCCGGCGAGGATGGGCGCGAAGCAGCCAACCGCATCCTCCCACAGCTCGCGCGGGAAGACGCGGGCACGCGGCCAGCCTTCCTCTTCCTGCTGTCGGGTGCCGTGAGCCCCGAGGCCGGCTGCCTTTGCGCCCTTGCCCGACGCCTTGCCGTCGAGCCAGCTCTTGCCGGCGTTTCGCCGCTGCTGCTCTCGCCGCCCGAGGCTGGCACGCCCCGGCGCGTACGCCATATGGGGAGCGTGTTCGACAGTCGCCGGGAGCTGCATACGCTGTATGAAGGCCTCCCGGCCGGGCACCCGCTCGCGCAGAAGCGGCGCTTCTTCCAGGTGGCGCCCGACGACGCCCTCATGGTACGCCTTGACGAATTTTGCGGCGTGGGCGGCTTCTCGGCGAGCCTTGACGAGCTCGCGCCGCTCGATCTCTGCTTCCGGCTGGGGCACAGCCGCGCCGCATTCTCCACCGAGCCGGATGCCCGGGCCGCTCTCCATGACATCCACGCCGGCCTTGCCACCGCCGCCTGCTGGAACAGTCTTGTCCAGCGCGGGCGCATCCCGCCGGGCACCGGGCACTCCGACTATGCGCGCCATGTGCTCGCCGACGGCTTGGGTTACGGCTGTACGCCGTGGCTTGCGGAAGGTGCGCACCTGCCCGAAGCCCCTCTGGAAAGCGACACCTGGGAAGACGCCTGGCTCGCGTGGCGGCGCGCGCCCGAACCGGCGAGCCTGTTGCGCCTGTTGGCCCGCTCCGCTCCCGAAGAGCTTGCGCATCTTGTGGACCTGTGCCGTGCCTACCCGGCCCTCGCTCCCCATGCCCTCCCCTTGTATACGACACAAGCCCGGCACATGGAGGCCTTTGCCGGGGCCGAAGCCCTATCGCAGTTGAAAGAGGATGCCGCCCGCTGGCTCCGCGGCGAGACGCGCTTCCGCCACCGCCTGCTCAGGCCCGGCATGCGCGCCCTGGCGGATGCCGGCCTGTGGGCCTGTTCGCTGGATGAAGCCGCATCGTCCTATGACGCCTGGATGGAATTGCGCGAGCCTGAGCTGCGCCCCACCCGAGTGGAGGCGGGCGCGGACTGGCCGGAGATCGCGGTGCTCATGCCGGTGTGGAACCCGCGCCCCGACCACCTTGCGGCGGCGCTCGATTCCGTGCTCGCGCAGAGCTATGGCCGCTGGCAGCTCTGCGTGGCGGACGACGCCTCCACCGACCCGGCCATCCCGCAACTGCTCAGGGCCTATGCGGCCAAAGACCCGCGCATCCGGCTCGTCATCCGTGAGGAGAACGGCCACATCTCCCGGGCCACCAACAGCGCGCTCGCCCTCACGGACGCCCCCTGGACGGCCTTTTTCGACCATGACGACCTGCTCGCGCCCACGGCCCTTGAGGAGGTGGCCGCGTGCATCACCGGGCGCCCCGAAGTGCGCTATATCTACACCGATGAGGACAAGATCGACGAGGACGGCGTGCGGCGCACCCCGGTCTTCAAGCCCGGTTTCGATGGCGACCTCGCCGCCATGGGGCATCTCACCACCTGCGCGACGGAGCTGGTGCGCGCGGTGGGCGGTCTCAGGTCGGGCTTCGAGGGTTCACAGGATTTTGACCTCAGTCTGCGCATGATCGAGCGGCTCGAGCCCCGGCAGGTGGCGCACATCCCGCGCGTGCTCTACCACTGGCGCATCCATGCGGGAAGTACCTCGGGGAGCCTTGCCTCCAAGCCCTATGTGCTCGAGGCCACGCGCCGCGCGCTCACGGAAAGCGCGCTCAGGCGCGGCCATGCGGTGGAGGGCGCGGCCTCCAGCCAGAACAACTTTTTCAAGCTCATCCTGAGCGTACCCCCGGGCCTCACGTGCAGTGTCGTCCTGCTCGCCGACGCCTCGGCGCCCGTCCGTACGCTGGCGCCGGGGCTGCTGGCGGCCTTGGGTGCCCTCGCATCGGTCATGCAGGTGGAAGTGCTCTGGCAGCCGCTCACGCCTCTTGCCGATACGCCGCATGGCTGGCCCGACGCCATGCTCCCGTCGCCGCGCCTCCTCCCCGCCGCCCCGCACTGGACGGACGCCTCACTGGCGGCCGCGCGCGAGGGCGCGGGCGACGTGCTGCTCTTTCTTCACGCCGGGCTCACGCCCGTGCTGGACTGCCGGCCCGAGCAGATGGTCATCCAGGCGCTGCGGACCGACATCGCCCTCGTGGGCGCCCTGGTGTGGCAGCGCGGCCGGCTCTGGAACGGCGGCTATGCCCCGGATGTGACGGGCATGCCCTTCCCGCTCCTGCGCGGCTCAAGCCCGCTGGACTTGCGCACCCGTTGCTGGGGGCACTTCCTGCTCACGCGGCATGCACTGGGCATCGACTGGCGCTGCATGGCCGTGCGCCGGAAGCAGCTGCTGGAAGGGGCGCCCTTTGACGCCGGCATGGGCGCCCTTGCGGGGGTGGACTCCAGCCTGCGCGAGGAAGCTCACGGGCGTTTCACGCTCGTTTCGCCGTGGGGGCAGTGGGAATTGCCGCCGGATGCGGAAAGCGGGCCCGCCGCCCCGGAGGCGGAAGCCCGCTTTCTCGCCCGCTGGGGCGAAACCGTGCGCAGACATCCTCTGCGCAACCCGAATCTGTGCGCCGCGCCGGACTATGGCTGGCGCCTCATGCTCGGGGGCGGCCGGGAGCCCGCGCGCTGACGCCGGCGCGGCGCCCCGCGCCGCCCTCAGGCGAGAGCCTTGCTGCCCTTGAACGAAATATCCACCACCTCATAGG
>CAMWVJ010000205.1 GCA_947177645.1 uncultured Desulfovibrio sp. | reverse complement strand
GCGCCGTCCTCATTGCGCAGGGCGCGGGCAAAACGCAGTTCTTCCGGGGAAAGGCTACCCCGGCCTTCCTGCGCGGGTGCCTCGGCAGATGCGGTCGGGCCCGCCGGCGCCACGGCCGCGGCCGCTGTCGGGGCCGCTTCCAGCGACGCCAGACGGCGCTCAGCGTTCGCCGAGGCGCGCCCGGTCATGACGCCGCCCACATAGGCGAGCGCGATGGCCGCCACGCCCAGGAAGGCCAGCGCCATGAGCGACGAAAAGCGCAGCCGCAGAAAGGGCGTTCTCCCGGCGCTTCCGGCGCGGCTTTGGGCAGGACTTGCGGGCATCTCGGTCTCTCGGGTTCCGCTACAGGCTCGTCACCGGCCCGGGGCGCAAGGGCGCCGTTCCGGCTGGCCGAAAAAATGCGGCCCAAGCATAGCAGCCGCCCGGGCGCCAGTAAAGCGCGGCCAGCTTCCGCGCGGCCCGGCTTGACAGCCTTCCCCCGGCATCTGGTACACTTGCGCCAAACGCGCTGTTGGAGCCTGCCATGTCCATCCTGTCCCGCGTCCTGCTGTCCGCCCTGATCCTCGCCCTCCTCCCTGCCCTGCCCCGCACGGCCGGCGCCGCCGCGGAGCTCAGCATCGGCAACCAGACCCGGCAGGACATGCTCAATATCCGCTTCCGCACCGGGCCCAAGGTCTTCTTCCTGCGGCTGGACTTGAGCCCGGGCCAGCGCGCGGAGGTGGAGAACCCGGGCGGTGTGGCCGACATGCGCGTGGACACGGGCCTCGAGCTCTGGGCCTTCCCCGCCGTGCCCGTGGGCGAGGCGCGGGGCATGACCTTTTGCGGCGACCACACGGCCTGCATGATCCTCGACCTTAAGGACGGCATCTCCCGCCATGTGAACGGCCAGATACAGGAGCTCGTGCCGCAGCCCGGCAGCCGCCCGGTGTGCGAGCTTTCGCAGTTCCGGCCGGGCATGACCATGAACGATGTCTGCTCCCTGTTGAGCATGGACGCCCCGCGCGACGACAATGACGCCATCCTCGAGGGCCTGGGCTTCGCCGGCCAGCTCTGGGCCGCGCGGCTCATCCCCGGCGCGGCCGAGCCGGAGGCGAGCGATGCGGCGGCCATGGGCCACGAATACCTGGAGCACCTGGAACTTCGGCGCCCGCTGGAACAGGCCACGCTCGAGCGGTTGCTGGCCGTGCTTTACGGCCAGGGCATGACGCCGTGGCAGGCGGAATTTCCCGGGCTGGACATCAATTTTACCGAAATGCCCGACCTCACGGTGGAGCAGAAGCGCGAACTGCTGGACCAGACCCTGCAACGCTTCCTCAAGGCCGGCCGCGGCGAGGCCAGCTTCATGCTCGCCCCGGCGGCGGAGCTGCCGGCCCTGACGGAGGCCGACGCCCCGCGCTCGGACGTGCAGATCTTCACCATCACCCTCAGGCCGGATTCGGGCACCCTGCTCGTGGACCTCGCGGCCTATCGGGGAAGTTCCGCCCGCTGAGCCACGCGTCTAGCGCTGCGCCCGCTTGGTCTCGCGCATCCGGCGCAGCCAGTCGTACCACGCCTCCATGCCGCTGCCGTCGCGCGCCGAGACCTCGAAGACCGCGAGGTCGCGGTTGAGGCGCGTGGCGTGGGCGCGGGCGCGGGCCGTGTCAAAGTCCACATGCGGCAGCAGGTCCACCTTGTTGAGCAGCATGGCTTTGGCCAGGTTGAAGAGCAGGGGGTATTTCTCGGGCTTGTCGTCGCCCTCGGCCACGCTGAGGATGGCAACCTTGGCGTCTTCGCCGCAGTCGAATTCCACCGGGCAGACGAGGTTGCCCACGTTCTCGATGAAGAGGATGTCGAGGCCCGCAAGGTCAAGCTGCTCCATGGCCGAGAGCACGAGGTTGCTGTTGAGGTGGCAGCCGCCCTCGGTGTTGATCTGCACGGCCTGGGCCCCCGTGGCGGACACGCGCCGGGCGTCGTTGTCCGTCTGGAGGTCGCCCTCGATGACCGCCATGCGGAACTCGCCGCCAAGGTCGCGCAGGGTGCGCTCGAGCAGGGTCGTCTTGCCCGCGCCCGGCGAGCTAATGAGGTTGAGCGCGAGGATGCCGCGCGAAGCCAGCTCGCGGCGCACCTCGGCCGCCATCTTGTCATTGGCTTCCAGAACATTGCGGACAACGGGGATCTGCATCACGCCCTCCCTGGGCTCTCGTAGGGGCTCGGCGGCTCGGCCGCCCGGTTCAACTGGCTTCCACCTCGCGCAGGAGAAGCTCCTTCCCCTGCTCCACCACATGCCCGGCCACCTCGCCGCAGCCGGGGCACGGCGTAAAGCGCGCCTCCTGCCCTTCGCCGCCGAACACCGTGCCGCAGAACACGCAGCGCAGCCGAAGCGGCAGGCAGACAAGCTCGAGTGCCGCGCCCTCGTGCGCGGTGCCGCGCGTCAGCGCCTCGAAGCAGAGTTCGAGCGCTTCGGGCATGATGCCCGCGAGCGCGCCGTACTCCACGCGGACGCGCATGAGCCTGGTGCAGCCCTGGGCGGCCGCCGTCTCTTCGGCGAGCTCAAGAAGGCTCATGGCGACGGACATTTCGTGCATGCGCGAGGCTAGCCCATTCGCGGGGCGCCGTAAAGGCCGTACGTAACAAATCTCCATTTTTCGTGCCACCGGCCCGCAGACCCCCCGGAAAAGGCGCCCGGCCCGGCAATCTTGCTATTTGGGGCGAATAATGTACATTTCTGCCATGCGACAGCCCCGATACCTCGGCGTCTACAGCGAGCGGCCCGATGCCGGCGCGCCTGCGGGCGGCAGATCCGGCCGCAGGCCGCGCTTCTTCGTCTGGGAGCTCTCCCCGGCCGACTACGCCATCCAGGAGCTGGACGGCGCGCTGGAGCCTAGCTCCCGCGTGCGTCTCATCAGCGCCGGGCGCCTCCAGAGCGGCTACCAGCTCGAGCCGTCCATCCTCGTGGCGCCCATCACGCTGCCCGACATCGCCAATGCCGAACGCGTGCCGGAAACGCCCGAAACCGCCGCGCCGCGCAAGGCGGCGGAGCTCAATGACGACACCCTGCGCGAGCTCGAGATCGCCCGCCGCGCCAAGCAGATAGAGAACGACCTGCGCGGCAGCTTCCGCAAGGCCATCCGCGGCCTTTCGCGCCCGCGCGAGCGCGAGGCCGCCCTTGAGGCGCTGGCGCAGATCGCCGAGACCACCGACGGCATCGTGCCCGCGCACAAGCATATGTTCCGCGATTTCGGCGTCACCCTGCGCAAGAAGGACCTGCCCGAGATCGCGCTGCGCTGCGGGCTGCGCGTCCTTGAGCTTTCGCCCGACGACGACCACGGGCATTTCAATCTCGCGCGCATCCTCTGCGCGCTGGGCGCCTGGGACAAGGCGGCCGCCCATGTGGAAAGGGCCATGCGCCTTGACGGCGCGGAGCCGGTGTACCCGCGCCTGCTCGCCCACATCCGCAAGGAGAGCCGGCGCCCGGGGCGCACCGCGGCGCCCGGTAAACAGTAAGCGGCCCGAAACCTGCCCCGAAACCTGCTCTGGCCATCCGCGGCCCACGCCTGCGGAGAACGAGGAGCCTCACGGCATGAACAAAACCATTTTTTTCCTGATCCTGGCGGTCTGCATCTTGGGCATGGCGCTCATCCTGCTCAACCAGCGCCTCGGGCGCGCGCCCGAGCCCAGGCCCACGGCCCGCGCCGAGCAGAGCGTGGTGGCCGACGCCCCCATGACCGAGCCTGCCCCCGAATATCCCGTGCCCGCGCGGGCGCCGAGTCCTGAGG
>CAMWVJ010000204.1 GCA_947177645.1 uncultured Desulfovibrio sp. | reverse complement strand
GTCGAGGTCGCGCGCGTTGACCTGGATGATGCGGGCGCCGCTTTCGCGGGCAACGGCGAGATCAGCCGCATCGAAGACCTCCACCACCGCGGCCATGCCGAAGCCCTCCGCCTGCTCGCGCAGGGCGCGCAATTCCGCCGGCTTTGGCGTGAGGCGCACGATGAGCAGGAGGGCCGAGGCCGGCGTCGCGGCCGTGGCGACTACCTGCAAAGGGTCAAAGATGAAGTCCTTGCGCAACAGGGGGAGGCGCGGGGCGCCCGCTTCCTCTAGAGCCCGGGCCGCGCGCCCGAGGAAGGCAAGCTCCCCGTGGAACCAGTCTTCTTCCGTAAGCACGGACAGGGCCGCGGCGCCGGACTCGGCATACTGCCGCGCCACATCCTCCACCGTCAGATGCTCGCAGATGGTCCCCTTTGAAGGTGAGGCCCGCTTGTATTCCGCCACCACGTTGAGCGGCCCCGCTGCGGGCCGCGCGGTGAGCGCGGCGGCAAAGTCCCGCCTGGGGGCGCCCCATGCCGGGGGCAATTCGCCTGCATCGGCGGCACGGCGCAGAGCCGCGAGCTCCGCCGCCTTGGCGGCGCGGAAGCGCTCAAGCCGCATGGAGCACCTCCCGGCCGGCGCCGGCGCGCACGGCCTCCTTCGCGCGGGCCATGGCCTCGCCAAGGTCGAGCCCGTCCTCCAGCAGGTAGACGGCGAGGCCCACGTTGAGGGCCACCATGTCGAGCATGGCTTCGGACCCGCGGCCGGCCAGCAGCTCCTTGAGGATGGCGACGGCTTCCTCGCGGTTCTGCACGGCGAGGTCGCGCGGGCGGCAGGTGTGGGCGAGGCCGAAATCCGCGGGGTCGAGCTTCAGCGGGCGCACTTCGCCCTCGCGCAGCAGGGCCACGGTGGCCGGCCCCATGGGCGTCACCTCGTCGTAGCCGCCGGCCCCGCAGACCACGGCCCCGCAGCGCAGCGGCGTCTGGCGCAGGGTCTGCGCCACCAGTTCCACCAGCTCGGACCGGGCCACGCCCATGAGCAGGTGGCTCGGGCGCGCCGGGTTGATCATGGGCCCCAGGATGTTGAAGAGCGTGCGCACGCCGAGTTCGCGCCGCAGGGGGCCGATATTCTTGAAGGCCGGGTGGAAGCGCGGCGCGAAGAGAAAGGCGAAGTTGCGCCGCGCCACGGAGTCTGCCACGGCCGCCGGGTCGGCGTCGAGGTCCACGCCCAGGGCCTCCAGCGCGTCGGCGCTGCCGCAGGTGGAGGAGACAGCGCGGTTGCCGTGCTTCACCACCCGGTAGCCCATGCCCGCCAGGGTGAGCGAGGCGGCGGTGGAGCAGTTGAAGGAATGGCGCCCGTCGCCGCCGGTGCCCACCACGTCGATGCAGGTGCCCCCGATGCCCTCCACGGCCACGGCGCGGGCCAGCGCCGCGCGCGAGGCATGGGCCAGCTCCAGCGCGCTCTCGCCCTTCATGCGCAGGCCCATGAGCAGGCCGCCGGCCTGCGCGGCCGTGAGCCGGCCGTCCATGAGGGCGGCGAAGGCCGAGGCCGCCATGTCGGCCGTGAGGTCTTCGCGCGCGGCCAGGCGGTCGAGGATGGCCGCCATGTCGGGCGGCGCGGCCTTGGCGGCCTCCAGCGTGCCGGGGAAGTTGGCGAGCAGCCGGTCGCCGTCGGGCGTGAGCACGGATTCGGGATGGAACTGCACGCCCACCCAGGGCCGGTCGCGGTAGCGCAGGGCCATGACCTCGCCCTCGGGGCCGCGCGCCGTCACCTCAAGGCGCCCGGCGGCGTCACCGGCCACGCGCACCACGAGGGAGTGATACCGGCCCACGGTGAGGGGGTTGGGCAGGCCCTCGAAAAGGCCCTTGCCGTCATGCACGATGTCCGACTGCTTGCCGTGCATGACCTCGGGCGCGAGGGTGATCTCGGCTCCGGCATGCAGCCCGAGCAACTGGTGCCCCAGGCACACGCCGAGCACGGGCACCGCGGGCTCGCGGGCCTCGAGGCGGCGCAGGAATTCCGGGCAGAGGCCCGCGTTTTCCGGGCGCCCGGGCCCGGGCGAGATGCAGACCATCTCAAGGCGCGGGTCATTGGCCATATCCAGCAGGGCCGGGTCGTCATTGGTCATGACCACAGGCGCGCGCCCGAGGCCGTAAAAGGCCTGCACGAGGTTGTAGGTGAAGGAGTCATAATTATCGATGAGCAGGAACATGGTCATCCTCCCCGCAGGCGAGCGCGGCGCGCATGATGGCAGACTTGTTGAGCACTTCCTTCCACTCCAGTTCAGGGTCGGAATCGTGGACGATGCCGCCCCCGGCCTGCCAGAAGAGCTGCCCGTCCCGCTGCCACATGCAGCGGATGGCGATGCCCATGTCGAGATTGACCTGGGCCGCCGCCTCTTCAGGCGTGGCGGCGTCCTTGTCCGCGCCGCCAAGGCCGATCCAGCCGATGCAGCCCGCGTAGGGGCCGCGCGGCTCGCCTTCCAGTTCGCGGATGATCTCCATGGCGCGCCGCTTGGGCGCACCCGAGACCGTGCCCGCCGGGAAGGCCGCCGCGAGCACGTCCACGGCGTCCGGCTTGCGGCCTTCCGCGTCGCCGGAGCTGCCGGCGGGGGCGCCGAGCACGGCGGTCACGCGGCTCGTGAGGTGCATGACATGCGAGAAGCGCTCGACCTCCATGAAGCGCTCCACCGTGACGCTGCCCGGGCGCGCCATGCGGCCGAGGTCGTTGCGGCCGAGATCCACCAGCATCACATGCTCGGCGCGCTCCTTGGGGTCGGCGAGCAGTTCGGCGGCCATGGCCTCGTCCTCGGCGTCGGTGCGGCCGCGGCGGCGCGTGCCCGCGATGGGCGAGAGCGTGAGCTTGCCCGCCTCGCAGCGCACCATGACCTCCGGGGAGGAGCCGAAGAGCGTGATCCCGGGAAAGCGCATGCAGAACATGTAGGGCGACGCGTTGAGCCGGCGCAGGCGCCGGTAACAGTCAAAGGCGTCGCCCGCGAAGGGTGTTGCGAAGCGATTGGACGGCACCACCTGAATGGCCTCGCCCTGGCGCAACAGCTCGCGGATGCGGCGCACCATGGCCTTGTACCGCTCCCCGCCGGCCGTGGCGCCCGCGCCCGGCTCCGGCGTGGGCACGCAGCCCGGCGCGTCGCGGCCGGAAGCCGGCTCGCGGTGCTCGCCAAGGCTGACCTCGCAGAGCCGGTGATAGAGATGGTCGAACAGGAGCACCGTGCCCGGGAGCGCCAGGGCGCCCTCCGCCTCCTCGGGGGGTAGCGCCGGGGCGAGCGCCGGCTGGAAGAGCCCGGCCATGCCGAAGCCGAAATAGCCGTATAGGGCGCGGGTGATGGGCGGCAGGTCCTGCACTTGGCCGTCCTTGCCCTCCGGGGGCAGGATGCGGATGCGGCCGATGAGTGCGCGCAAGCCTTCCACAAAGGGCGCGCCCTCGAGGTCGCGCAGCGGGGCGAAGCGCTCATCGCGCACATCCAGCGCGAGGCGCCCCTCCCGGCAGGAGGCGATGAGCGCCATGTCGCAGCCGAGCACGCTGTAGCGGCCCCAGCGGCCGTCCACCTCGGCGCTTTCCAGCAGGATGCCCTCGCCAGCGCCCACCATGCCGAGCCAGAGGCTGATGGGCGTGTCCATGTCCGCCGGGAGCCAGCGCGCCCGCTGGCGGATCGTCACCATGCCATTTTGCGTGTCCATCGTTCTCTCCGGCGCGTCCCGCGCCCGCCACAAGGAATAAAAAAAGCGCCGCCCCCCGAAGGGAGGCGGCGCTGCCATGCACCGATTGGACCG
>CAMWVJ010000203.1 GCA_947177645.1 uncultured Desulfovibrio sp. | reverse complement strand
CCATTCGGCTTCGCTCTCCACGCCCACGGGCAGCGCCCGCCCGAAGGAGAGCAGGGGCAGCGGATGGAAGCCGCGCGAAAAGGCCAGCGGCAGGCCGGCGCGGCGCAGGGCGCGCTCCAGCGTGGCCTGAAGCTCCAGCTGGCTCAGGCAGGCGCTGCCCCCGGTCTTGGTGTGCCAAAAGCGGTACTCCGCGGCCTTGTGCACCAGCTCGGGCGCGAGGTGCGGCGGCTCCTGCCGCTGTGTCTTGCAAATGAGGCGCCCCTCGGCGTCGCGCCGGGGCTGGTGGGCGGCCTGGTCGCGCCGGCTGAAGACGAGGCGGTTGCGCCGGCTGGCGTCCTCGCCCTCTTTTTGCGCGGGCGCGGCCAAAAGCGACGGCCCGGCGGCTGTGTCGCAGGCGCCGCAGTGCCGGCAGGCGCCGTAACGGCAATCGGGCGTGACCTTGCCGGCCAGGGCGCGCTCGCGCTCCCGCAGGAGAAAATCCTCCGAGACGCCGGCCTCAAGGTGGCTCCAGGGCAGGGGCGCGCCGGGCACGCGGGCGCCGATGCACTCCGCGGCTGCGATACCGCATTCTTTCAGGGCCGCGAGCCACGGGGCGATGTCAAAGCTCTCCATCCAGCTGTCGAAGAGCGCGCCCTTGCGCCAGGCCAGTTCCACCACGTCGGCCATTTCCCGGCCCGCGCGCGAGAGGATGCCCTCAAGGTGGCTCATGGCCGGCTCGTGCCAGCGCAGCTTGAGGCATTTCTGGCCCTTGAACTGCTCGCGTACGAGGCGCACGCGGCGGTCGATCTCCTCAAGGCCGATCTGCGCCTCCCACTGGAAGGGCGTGAAGGGCTTGGGCACGAAGGGCGAGAGCGAGGCCGTCACCTGGAGGCGCGGCGCACCGCGGGCGCCGGCGTCCCGCACCTTGCGGCAAAGCTCGGCGATGGCGACGAGGTCTTCGTCCGTCTCGGTGGGGAGGCCAATCATGAAATAGAGCTTGACCTGCCGCCAGCCGTGCTCCAGCAGTTTTTGCGCGTGGAGCAGGATGTCCTCCTCGCTGATGCCCTTGTTGATGACATCGCGCAGGCGCTGGCTGCCGGCTTCGGGCGCGAGGGTCACGCCCGTGCGCCGAAGCTCGGCCATGCGGCCCATGATCTCGTCGTCGATGGAGCCTACGCGCAGCGAGGGCAGCGACAGCACCACCTGCTCGCGGGCGCAGCGCTCCAGCGTGCTCTCGCACAGGGTCTTGAGCGCGGAATAATCGCCCGTGCTGAGCGAAAGGAAGGAAATTTCCTCAAAGCCGGTCTCGCGGAGGCAGGCCTCCAGCAGGGCGCCGACGCTTTCGGGCGAGCGCTCGCGCACCGGCCGGTAGACCATGCCCGCATGGCAGAAGCGGCAGCCGCGGGTGCAGCCGCGCGCGATCTCGAGCGAGAGGCGGTTGTGCACCGCGCCCGCGGGGATGACCTGCCGCGCGGGGTAGATGGCGGCCTCAAGGTCGGCCACGATGCGCCGGGCCGGGCGGGCGTGGTCGGCGAAGCGGGGTTTCAGGCGCCCGTCGGGCCCTTCGCTGAAAAAGGAGGGCACATAGACGCCGGGAATATGACGCGCCGCTTCAAGAAAGCGGGCGCGGCCCCACGATTCCGCGCGGGCGCGCTCAAGCAGCTCGAGGACTTCGGGCAGGGTCTCCTCGCCGTCGCCCAGCACCATGAGGTCCATGAAGGGCGCCAGCGGCTCGGCCCCGAGCAGCGCGCCGCCCCCGGCCATGACGAGCGGGCAGGCGCCGAGGTCGTCCGGGCGGTCGGCGTGGCGCAGCGGGATGCCGGCGAGGTCGAGCATGAAGAGGACATTGGTGTAGCAGAGTTCGTGCGTGATGGAAAAGGCCACGCAGTCCATGCGGGCCAGCGGCGTGTCCGACTCGAGCGTGCAGAGCGGGGCGCCGTGTTCGCGCAGGATGGCGGCGCAGGCGCGGTCCGGCGCCATGACGCGCTCGGCCCACCACGCTTCGCGGGCGTTGACGATGCCGTAAAGGATCTTCTGCCCGAGGTAGGACATGGCCACTTCGTACAGGTCGGGGAAGGCCAGAGCCACGCGCAGGCGCACGGCATCGGGCTGCTTGCGCACGGCGCCGTCCTCGATGCCGGCATAGCGGCTCGGCCGGGGCAGAAGGGGCAGGAGGTCGCGCATGGGAGTTGAGCTCGGGTATGCGGTTGGGAATACGGCCGGGCGCCCCTCTAGCGCCGAAATCATCCGTCAAAAACAGCCTTTTTGCTGCTGCCTGCGTCAGAAAAAAATTTCCTTGGTCGAGTACTTGAGTACACTCCCTGCGAAAATTTTTGTCTTCCTTGGCAGCAGCAAAAAATCTTATTTTTTAGGATCCTTCCGGCACAAGCCCCCGTCTTCCGCTTCGCTCCAGACGGAAGGAGGAAGGGCGGCACACCATGGAACGATATGTTCGCTTAAAACAGGCCCATAAAAAAGGCGGCGCGCGGCCGCCTTTCGCTGTCAGGAGACTGTCAGGCCCCTAGGAGATGAGCCCGCTTCCGTTGGCGCCGGGCAGCGGCCCGGAACCGAACTGCAATTTGCCGAGGCCGCCGGCCACGGTCAGGTTGGTGCAGGCCTCGATATACTTGTCCTGCAATTCCTTGGGGGTGTCGGCGTAGCGGTAGAGGAAGAATTTGCCGTCCAGGACGCCGGTGAAATCCGGCTCGAAGGGATAGCCGTAGGGCAGCATCATCATCTGCACGCCGGCTTGCGAGGGAATGGTCTGGATGGCGGCCGCGTCCGTGAGGCAGTCCTTGGCCTCGTCATATTTGCCGATGACGAGCTCGCCCGTCACCAGCTTCATCAGGCGGATGTCATATGCCATGGTGTGCTCCTTAAGGGATAAAGTCCCCTTGTTAGGTAGGCACCACGCGGCCCCGTGTCAAGGGATTTTCGGTTGCCATCCTTGCGGGTTGGGCTAGACTTCTGCCCATGGACGACAAAAAAACGGCGCCGGACGGCGCGAACGTGGAAGACCTGGCCGCGAAACTCGGCCACAGGTTCAGGCGCCCGGAACTGCTCGGGCTGGCGCTCACCCACAGCTCGTGGGCCAATGAGCGCGGCGCGGGAAGCGCGCATAACGAAAGACTGGAATTTCTGGGCGACGCGGTGGTGCAGCTCTGCGTTTCCAGCGAGCTTTTCCGGCGTTTTCCGAAATTGAGGGAAGGCGAACTGACGCGCCTGCGGGCGCATCTCGTGAGCACGCAGGGGCTTGCCCGGCGCGCGCGGGAACTGGGGCTGGATGCCCACATCCGACTCGGAAGGGGCGAGGAGCAACAGGGCGGCCGCGACCGTGATGCCATTCTCAGCGATGCGCTGGAGGCGGTGCTTGCCGCTGTGTATGAGGATGGAGGTTTTGCCGCAGCCAGGGACGCGGTGGCCCGCATCTTTGCGGGGCACTGGCCGTCTGACGCGGGCGCGCCACAGGTGCGGGACTACAAATCACGCCTCCAGGAGGCGGTACAACATCTTTTCGGCACCATGCCGGTCTATACCCAGGCGGCAACCAGCGGCCCGGAACATGCCAAACACTTTCAGGTGCGCCTCACGCTGCCTGACGGGCGGAACTTTGCCGGCCAGGGCACGAGCCTGAAGAAAGCGGAGCAGGATGCCGCGCGCTGCGCCCTTGAGGCGCTTTTCGCGCAAAAATCTTTGCCGGCGGACACATAACGGTGAACTCCCCCAAGTGCTGAACATCCCCTGGCCATGACCCGGCCTGCGGGCGTGGCCCGCGCTGCGCCGTCCTGGGA
>CAMWVJ010000202.1 GCA_947177645.1 uncultured Desulfovibrio sp. | reverse complement strand
CTTCGGCCTTTCGCGGCCCATCGCGGGCGAGATCCTCATCGGCGGACATGACCTCTTCCGGCTCGACCGCCGGGCCTTCCGCCGGGTGCGCCGGCGCATGGGCGTGCTCTTCCAGGACGGGGCGCTCCTTGGCGCGCTCACTCTCGCGCAGAACGTGGCCCTCCCGCTCAGCGAGCACCTGCGCCTCCCCAAGCGCCTGTTGCGCGAGGCGGCCCTGCGCGTGCTCGCCATGGTGGGGCTGGACAGCTTCGCCGACTATTACCCGAACCAGCTTTCCGGCGGCATGCGCAAGCGCGCGGGCCTCGCGCGGGCCATCATCGCCGAGCCGCGCGTGCTGCTCTGCGACGAGCCCACCTCGGGCCTCGACCCCATCACCGCTGTGCGCATGGACGACCTTTTGCTCTCCCTGCACGCGGAATACGCGGAAATGACACTGGTGGTGGTGAGCCATGACCTCGCCAGCCTCAAGCGCATCGCGGACTATGTGCTCGTGCTGCGCGACGGCGCGGCCGTGTTCGCGGGCAGCCTCGCCGAGCTGGAAAAGAGCGGCGACCCGTATCTGCGCCAGTTCCTGAACCGCGAGGCCGGCCCGGAGGAGCTTGCGCTTCAAACACCGCCGAACCCGGAAGTGCGCGCCGCGCTCGAGAAATGGCTGCGCTCGTGAGCCGGGGCGCATTGACACCCGCCCGGGCGCCCGCTAGCATGGAGCGTTCCGTGCCTTTCCGTCCTCCATGGAGAACCTGCGCCGCATGAACAGCTTTCGTGAAACCGCCGTGGGCATCTTCGTCATCCTGGGCCTGCTCTGCGTGGCCTGGCTCACCATCAAGCTCGGCCGCATGGAGCTTTTCTCGCAGATGGGCTTTGAGCTTTCCGCGCGCTTTGACTCGGCCTCGGGCCTGCGCGCCGGCGCGGACGTGGAGCTCGCGGGCGTGCCCGTGGGCCGGGTGGTGAGCATCCGCCTCGACCCGGACCCCATGCGCAGCCAGGCCATCGTGGAGCTTCGGCTCGACCATGACCTTCAGCTCTCCGACGACAGCATGGCCTCCATCAAGACGAGCGGCCTCATCGGCGACAAGTATGTCAGCCTGTCGCGCGGCGGCTCGGAGACCATGCTTGAGCCCGGCGGTACCATCACCGAGACGGAATCGCCCATGGACCTCGAATCGCTCATCAGCAAATACGCCTTCGGAGGTGTGAAATGAGACTGGCCTTCCCGTGGCGGCGCGGTCTTGCGCCGGCCATCCCCCTGCTGGCGGCGTTTTTGCTGGCGGCCTTCCTCACGGCGGGGCACGCCCTGGCGGCAGACCCCGGGCCGCGCCAGACGCTGGAGACGGCCATCACCCGCGTCATGGAGGAGATCAAGAACCCGGACTGGGTGAACCCGGCCACGCGCGGGCCGCTCCGGCAGCGCATCGAGGACGAGGTCTACCACGCCTTTGATTTTGGCGAATTTTCCTCGCGCACCGTGGGGCCGCGCTGGCGCTCCTTCACGCCGGAGCAGAAAAAGCGCTTCAGCCAGGCCTTCGCCGACCTTCTGCTCAACACCTACCTCAACAAGATTACGGGCTACAACGGCGAGCAGGTGGCCTATACCGGCGAGACCGCCTCGCAGGACGGCAAGCGGGTGGAGGTGCGCACCATCGTCACCATGAAGGACGGCAAAAAGACCCCGGTGAATTACCGCATGCTGCCCAAGGACGGCTCGTGGCGGGTGTATGATGTCATCATCGAGAACATCAGCCTCGTGAAGAACTACCGCACCCAGTTTCAGGACATCCTCAACAGCGCCACGCCCGACCAGCTCATCGCGCGGGTGATGGAAAAAGCCAATGAAGTGCGCGCCCAGCAGTAAAATTCGCCGCCTTTGGCGCCTGTGGGTAAAGCCCGCGCTGGCGGCGCTCGCCCTGTGCGCGCTCTGCCTCTGCGTCGCGCCCGCCGCGTGGGCGCACGGCGAGGGCGGCGTCAGCATGGGCAACGCGCCGGCCTCCGCCACGGCGCCGGAGGCAGGCATCCGCCCGGTGTTCGTGCCGGCGGGGGCTTCGGAAGGCGCCGGCGGCCCCACGGCCCAGGCGGCGGCGCTGGCACCGCGCCTTGCGCAGACCTCCACCGCGGCGGGCGTGGGCCCCTTCGCGCCCTCCGTGGTGTATGCCGGCGGCGCGGTGCTGCCCGAGGGCGCCATCACCGTGCATCCCGACGCGGGCGCGCAGACAGCGGACGATCTCGACGACTACGACGACGAGCCGGTGGCGAGCATCGCCGACCCCATCGAGCCGTGGAACCGCTTCTGGTTCCATTTCAACGACATTTTCTTCATGTATATCGCCAAGCCCGCCTACACGGGCTGGACGTGGCTCGTGCCCGAGTGCTTCAGGAGCGGCCTGAGCAACTTCTTCCACAATTTGCTTTTCCCCACGCGCTTCATCAACAACCTGCTCCAGTTCCGCTTTTTGGAGGCCGGGGTGGAGTTCGGCCGCTTCATGATGAACACCATGGCGAGCGCGGGCTTCGCCAATGTGGCGAAAAACAAGAAGACCATCGTGCCCGTGGACCCCTCGGGCGAGGATTTCGGCCAGACCCTCGGGCGCTGGGGCTTCGGCCAGGGCTTCTACGTGGTCTGGCCCTTCATCGGCCCGAGCTCGCTGCGCGACACCATCGGCCGCATCGGCGACTATTTCACGGACCCCCTCTTCTATGTGCGGCCATGGGAGCTCGCCACCGGCGCGGAAGTGGGCTTCCGCTTCAATGACCTTGGCGACGTGCTGCCCACCTATGAGGACCTGAAGACCATCGCGGTGGACCCCTACCTCGCCATGCGCGAGGCCTATGCCAACTACCGCAATGCCCAGGTCAGGCGCTGAGGCCGCGGGGGCCGCGCCCGGCGCGGCTGGCGCCGGCCGCCCCGCGCTCCAGCCCCTCCTCAAACTGGACGGGCTTTCGGTTCACTTCCTCTCCGGGGGGCGGCTGCTCCCGGCCGTGCGCGGCATCGACCTCGAGGTGCCGTCGGGCGGCATCACCTGCCTTGTGGGCGAATCCGGCTGCGGCAAGAGCCTCGCCGCGCGCTCGGTGCTCAGGCTCACGCCCGAGGGGGCGGTGCTCGGCGGGCGCGTGCTGCTGGATGGCGAAGACCTGCTCACGCTTTCTGAGCGCGACCTGCGCGGCATCCGCGGGCGCCGCGTGGGCATGATCTTCCAGGAGCCCATGACCTCGCTCAATCCTGTCTTGCGCGTGGGCGTGCAGACGGCCGAGCCTTTGCGGCTGCACCTCGGCATGGGCCGCGCCGAGGCGAGGCGCTGCGTGGTGCGCCTCTTCACCGAGGTGGGCATCCCGGCGCCGGAAAGCCGCTATGACGACTATCCGCACCAGCTTTCGGGCGGCATGCGCCAGCGCGTGATGATCGCCATGGCCCTCGCCTGCGGCCCGGAACTTTTGCTGGCCGACGAGCCCACCACGGCCCTTGACGCCACCATCCAGGGGCAGATCTTGCGCCTCATCCGCAGCCGCAGCCGCGAGCGCGGCATGGCCGTCTTGCTCATCACCCACGACCTCGGCGTGGTGGCCGACATGGCGGATACCGTGGGCGTCATGTATGCCGGCATGCTGGTGGAGCGGGCGCCCGCGCGCGAGCTCTTCGCCCGCCCGCTGCATCCCTACACCCGCGGGCTCATGGCGGCGGCGCCGGGCCGCGCCTCCCTGGGGGCGGAGCGGCTGCCCACCATCCCGGGCACGGTGCCGGCCCTGGCGGAGCAGCCCCCCGGCTGCCCCGTTCAACCCCCCTGCGCCCCGGCATTGCCCCG
>CAMWVJ010000201.1 GCA_947177645.1 uncultured Desulfovibrio sp. | reverse complement strand
GTCTTGCCCACATCCGTGCCCGTGCCGGCCACAAAGACGGCGCGCAGAGGGCGGCAGCGCTCAGGCATGGCGAGGCGCCTCCATACCGCAAGCGGCGATGAGGGCAAGGTCATGGTCGAGCGCTTCACCGCTGGTGGTGAGGTAGTCGCCGGTCATGAGCGCATTGGCGCCCGCGGCGAACATCTCGCCCTGCCGGCGCCCGAGCACCAGCGGGCGGCCGCCGCAGATGCGCAACCGCGCCGTGGGCAGGATATGCCGGAAGACAGCGATGATGCGCAGGGCCTCGCGGGCGGAAAGCGGAGGCTGCCCGGAGAGCGGCGTGCCCGCTTGCGGGTGGAGGAAGTTCAGGGGCACATGCCGGACACCCAGCTCGCGCAGGGTGAAGGCCAGGCTGATACGGTCCTCCCAGGTTTCGCCAAGACCGAAAATGCCCCCGCAACAGAGGCTCAAGCCCGCGGCCAGCGCGCGGCGCGCCGTATCGCGCCTCTGCTCCCAGCGCTGGGTGGAGCAAATTTGCGGATAGTAGTGCGCCGAAGTCTCAAGGTTGTGGTGGTAGCGCGTGATGCCGCAAGCGGCGAGGCGCGCCATGCGTTCGTCGTCCAGCCGCCCGAAGGAGGCGCAAAGGCGCCCGCGCACGGTGGCGGGCAAATCCGCCACGAGCGCGAGCACACGCTCAAAATCCTCGCCGTCCAGCGCCGCGCCGCTCGCCACAAGGCCGATACGCCGTACCGGCGATGCTGCCAGGGCGAGGATGCGTTCGCGCAGCACTGCGTCTTCGAGCAGCGGAAAGCCGGCCTGCGGCACGGGATTATGCCGGCTCTGGGCGCAAAAATGGCAATCCATGCCGCAATGGCCGCTGCGGATATTGATGATGGCGCACAGATGCACCGAATGCCCGCTGGCCTCACGCCGAAGCCGCTCCGCGCGGGAAAAGAGTTCCGCATGGGGCAACGCGAGAAGCTCCAGCGCTTCCTCGGGGGACGTGACAGAGAAAGAAGCCATGCAGTATCCAGGAATGCAACTCTAAGCGGAAAGCCTGACCGGGGCTTTCCCCGGCGCCCCTGCCGGAAGCGGCGGGGAAGCCCCGGAAACGAAAAAGCCCGCCGTGGGGCGGGCTTGCCGATGTTATCCTAGCTGGCCTTGCGGCGCTTTTCCCACAGCTTCATGTCTTTCATCTTCTTGCGGCGTTCGCGCTGGAGCGACTTGCACACGAGCGGGGTATCTTTCTTGAGGCCCCACTTTTCGCGGTAGCCGGCGCTGTCGAGCCCGTGGCTCGCCAGGTGGCGGCGGGTGAGGATCTTGAAGCTCTTGCCGCATTCAAGGCAGGTGACGGACTTTTCCTTGATGGACTTGCGGGCTTCCTGAGCCATTTCCGCACAGTCCATCTCATCGGGGACGACATCTTCAGCAATGGCGCGGATGCCGGCAGCGAGCTTCTGGATATAGGCCGTGACTTCCTCTTCGCTCATGACACGCACACCGGCCTGGGCACGCGCGATTTCAAGCGCTTCTTTCAGATAATCGTCCATGATGATCACCTCAGTCTTTAGAAGGAAAAAACGATGTGCGGCAACCTGAGTACGGAAAAAACTGCATGACTCTGACAACCGCGCGGGCAAAATCAACCACTCAACACACGAAGAAGCTACACAACCTTTCCGGCAGCGTCAATTCTTCTCCCTGACTTTCAAGGAAAAATATATGATGAGCTGCGGAGTGGAGGACGCTGCACTGCCATTTTTCGGCTCGCCTGCGCAGCAGACCTCTTCCGTTTCGCTCAGTGGGACAGTGCTGAGAGCCACCCTGTTGGCCCGGGGAAAACGGGGAAAGGCTCCTTATCGGGAACATAGCCGGATGTACAGGCTGTTGTGCCCCGGCCGGGAACTCAAATCATGACGGGATGGGATGCGCCAGATTCAACACCTCTTCCATAAGAAGAACTGCTGTACAGCAGTGAGGCGCAACAGTACCTGCATCACATAAATAAATTCTATATATAAAAACAATTCAAGCAGCCCAAAATCAGGCGAAGCGGCCCCCGCATCAGCTACGCCACCGCGTTCTGCTCGCCGGAAGCCCAGGCCGCGAGGGCGCGGGTGAGTTCCGGCCCGGGGCGCACCTTGAGGCCGTCGCCGAGCCGCAAGTGGCAGTGGCAGCCGTCCAGGCAGACCACCGCCCGGGCTTCCACCTCGCCGGCATGGCTCTCGAGGATGTTGCGCAGGGCGAGGATGTCCGCCCGGCCGAGACGGTGCGCCGGGATCTCCACCTCGATGGGCGAATCGCTCTCGGCGCAGACATCGGCGAGCAGCCGGACCCGCTGGCCGAGCAGCTTGCATTCCGCGGCCGGCGCCTCCGCCTCATCCTCCACCTCAGGATTTTCGCTGTTGGTCTCGCCCTGGCTCTCCAGGCGCGCGGTGAGGCAGAGCGGCTGCTCGCTTTTGATGAGCTCGCGCGCCTCTGCGTAATCCCTGGGGAAGAAGGTCACTTCCGCATGGCCGGTGAAGTCCTCCACGGCCACGAAGGCCATGCGGTCGCCGCGCTTGGTGACGACCTCGCGCACGCTGGTCACGAGGACGGCGCAGTTGACGCGCGCGCCGGCAAACAGCTCGTGCAGGGCCTCGAGCGTGGTGAGGCCGAGGCGCGGTATCTCGCTGTGGAAGGGCTGGAGCGGGTGGCTCGTGAGGAAGAAACCCAGGGCCTCCTTTTCCGCCTTGAGCTTGAGGTCGTCGGCCATTTCCGGGAGCGCCGCCTCCGGGCAGTCGAGGCCCACCCCGGGGAGCGGCGCGCTTTCCTGCGCGGGCGCCATGGCAAGCAGCGAGACCTGCGGCGAATTCATGGCCCTGGCCTTTTTCTGCGCGCGCAGCACGACGAGGTCCAGCGCCGCGAGCATGGCCGCCCGCGGCACGCCGAAGCAATCGCAGGCGCCGCCCTTGATGAGCGATTCCAGCACGCGCTTCGTCACCTTGCGCAGGCTCACGCGGCTGGCGAGGTCGAAAAGCGAGCCGTAGGCCCCGCCCTCGCGGCGCGCCTCGATGATCTCGCGGATGGCCTCGTCGCCCACGTTCTTGATGCCGCCGAGGCCGAAGACGACCGAGCCCTCCCGCGCGGAGAACTCGCGCTCGCTCTCGTTCACCGAGGGCTGGCGCACCTCGATGCCCATGTCCTTGCAGGCGGCCACATACTTGAGCAATTTGTCCTGGTTGCCCATTTCCGAGGTGAGCAGGGCGGCCATGAATTCCACCTTGTGGTGGACCTTGAGATAGGCCGTGAAGTAGGAAATGAGCGCGTAGGCCGCCGAATGGGACTTGTTGAAGCCGTATTCGGCGAACTTTTCCATGAGGTCGAAGATCTCGTTGGCCTTTTCCGCGGCGATGCCGTTCTTCTCCGCGCCGGCCACGAAGGTCACGCGCTCGCGGGCCATGGCCTCGGGCTTTTTCTTGCCCATGGCCCGGCGCAGCAGGTCCGCCCCGCCCAGCGTGTAACTGGCGATGATCTGGGCGATCTGCATGACCTGTTCCTGATAGACGATGACGCCGTAGGTGTCGCGCAGGCACTCCCCGAGCGAGTCATGCGGATAGATGACCGGCACCTGGCCGTGCTTGCGCTTGATGAACTCGTCCACCATGCCCGAGCCCAGCGGCCCCGGCCGGTAGAGGGCCAGCATGGCGATGATGTCCTCGAAGCAGGTGGGCCTGAGCATGCGCAGGTATTGCCGCATGCCCGAGCTTTCCACCTGGAAGATGCCGTCCGTGTCGCCGCGGGCGTAAAGCTCGCAGGTGGGCGCATCGGTGAGCGGC
>CAMWVJ010000200.1 GCA_947177645.1 uncultured Desulfovibrio sp. | reverse complement strand
GAGCGTCCTGCGGCGGCCGCTCGCGCGCCCCTCGCGCACGGGCGCCCGCGCGCCTTCCTGCGGGCGCCCGCGGGTGGCCGACTCCGCGCCCGGGAGCAGGTTTTTCTGGAAGATCTTGCGCAGGGGCAGGGCCATGCCGTCCGCCGCTACATGCTGTCCGGCGCGTCCACGCCCAGAAGGTCGAGGCCGTTCTTGAGCGTCCGGGCCACGGCGCGCAACAGGGCGAGCCGTGCCCGCGCGCGCGGCCGGTCATCGGGGAGGAGGATCTGGTGCTTCGCATAATAGCCGTGGAGCAGCCCGGCAAGCTCCATGAGATAGCGGCTCAGATGGTGCGGCGCCAGGTGCTCGGCCGCCTGGGCGACGGTATCCTCAAACGCGGCCATCTGCCGGAGCAGGGCCAGGTCTTCCGGGGTGTCCAGCAGGGCGAGGGAGGCCTCGTCCATGCGCTCCGGCAGGGTCAGGTCCTGATCGGCCGCGCGCCGCAACAGCGAGCAGACCCGCGCATGCGCGTACTGCACATAATACACCGGGTTGTCGAGGTTGCGCTGCTTGGCGAGCTCGAGGTCAAAATCCAGCGGGCTGTCGCTCTTGCGCGAGAGAAAGAGAAAACGCGCCGCGTCCGGCCCCACTTCGTCCAGCACTTCCCGCAGGGTCACGAATTCGCCCGCGCGCGTGGACATGCTCACGAGCTTGCCGTCCCTGAGCAGGTTGACGAGCTGGATGAGCACCACGTCGAAGCTTTCTTCCGGCTCGCCCATGGCCGCCACGGCCGCACGCATGCGCGGGATGTAGCCGTGATGGTCCGCGCCCCACACATCCACGAGCCAGCGGTAGCCGCGGCGGTACTTGTCGTGATGGTAGGCGATGTCCGAGGCGAAATAGGTGAGGCTCCCGTCGGACTTGCGGAGCACCCGATCCTTGTCGTCCCCGAGGCGCGTGGTGGCGAACCACAGGGCGCCGTCCTTCTCATAGGTGTAGCCGGCCTCTTTCAGGGCCGCGAAGGCCGCCTCCACCGCGCCCCTGTCCACGAGGCTTTTTTCGGAGAAGTAGTCCCCCTTCCCGAACACCACGCGGAAGTCCGTAAGGTCCTTCTTGATGCCCGCGAGGATCTGCTCAACCGCATATTCGCCGCAGCGGGCCCGGGCCTCGTCTTCCGGGGCATCGGCGAGCTCCGGCTCCTTTTTGAGCAATTCGGCCGCGAGGTCGCGGATATAGTCGCCGCGATACCAGTCCTCGGGGAAGGTGACGGGCTTGCCCGCGAGCTCCCGCAGCCTGAGCCACACCGAAAGGCCGAGCAGGCGCATCTGCCGGCCCGCGTCGTTGAGGTAGTATTCCCTCCCCACGTCATAGCCGGTGGCCTTGAGCAGGCGCGCCAAGGTGTCGCCCACGGCGGCGCCCCGCCCGTGGCCCACATGGAGCGGCCCGGTGGGATTGGCGGAGACGAATTCCACGAGCACCTTGCGCCCCTTGCCGGCGTCGCTCCTGCCATAATCGTCGCCTCGGGCCTCCACCTCGGTGACAGCGCGGCGCCAGAATTCGGGCCTGAAGGTGACATTGCAAAAGCCCGGCCCCGCCACCTCCACGCGCTCGATGTCCGGGCAGATCGCGGGCAGGCGTTCGGCCAGGGCCTCCCCCAGCTCACGCGGGTTGCACTTCGCCGCCCTGGCAAGCAGCATGGCCGCATTGGTGGAGAGGTCGCCGTGCTTGGCCTCGCGCGGAGGCTCCACCACGAGCTTGTCGGGCAGGGGAAGATCCAGTTCCTTCAGCGCCGCTTCGATGGCGGCGCGCAACGTGTCAGCGGCGCGCATGGCGTGGCCCCGGATGGGCTCCCCGGTTTGCCGGGAAGGTATTACATGGCATAGTTGAGGATGCCCGTGAGGGAGTCGATGAGGTCCACGCGCAGGTTCTCGCTCTGCGCGGCAATGCCGGCCATGGACGGCCCCACCATCTTGCCGAGCACGGCGCGGGGGCTGATCTCCATCCACCAGCGCACGCCGGCGAGGTAGAGATTGCGGATGAGGTCCACCCAGAAGACCGGCGTGACCATCTGCCGAAGCAGGCTCTTCTTGGCGCCTTCCGCGTCGTGCACGGGCTTGCCGTCCACATTGCAGTACACGGGAAAGCGCGGCGTGTGCCACTCGGTCTTTTCGAGCAGGGGCGCGAGCTCGCGGTTGGCCTCCTCCATCATGGGGCTGTGGAAGGCACCGCTCACTTTAAGCTCCACGCCGCGGCCCTTGCGCTCTTTCGCCTTTTGCACGGCGAGCGCCACGGCCTCGCGCGCGCCGCTCACCACCGTCTGCTGCGGGGTGTTGCGGTTGGCCGCCACAAGGAGGGCGCCGCTCTCGGCCGCGGCCTCGGCCACGAGGGCCGCCACCGCGTCCATGTCCAGCTTGACGATGGCCGCCATGGCCCCCTTGCCCTCGGGGTCGGCCTCGGCCATGAGACGCCCGCGGAGGGAAGTGATCTCAAGCACGCTTTTGGGCGAGAGCACGCCCGCGGCGGCCAGCGCGCTGTATTCGCCGAGGCTGTGGCCCGCGGCGGCGAAGGGCGTGAAGGAAGGCCCGAGGCGGGCGGAAAGCGCGCGCCAGAGATTGCCGTTGACCACGGTGAGCGCGGGCTGGAGGGCGCGGGTGTCGCTCATGGCGGCCTCGTCGCCTTCCCAGTAGATCTCGCGCAGGGGAAGGCCGCTGATACGCTCGGCCTCTTTCCAGTAGTCCATGGCCTCGGGGCTCGCTTCGGCGAGGTCGCGGCCCATGCCCGCCATTTGCGAACCCTGGCCGGCGAAGATCAGGGCCGGGCGCCCGCAGTTCGGTGCGGCCTCCACGGGCGTGGCTTCCACGGTCTGTGCATGTGTCATGTCAGGCTCCGAAAAAATGCGGCAGTCCCGCAGTCTACGCGCTTTTTTCTACGCCATCGGGCCGGGGCTTGCAAGCGCTGTCTCGCCGGGCTATCACAGGCCCGGAAGCATGCACCCCGCAGGCTGCGGGGGCGTCCCGGAGGCATCATGGCGCAACGCCGCGCCCAGAAAAAGCCCGCACCGGCCACGGCCGGCGCCGCGCCCTTCCGGCCCGCGCCGGAGACCCTGGCCCGGCTCCTCCCGCCGGAGCTTGTGGCGGCCACGGCCCCGGCCCTGCTCGCGGCGCTGCCCGGGCGCGTGGGCCTGTATGCGGACATGCTCGCCGCCTGGAACGGCGCCATCAACCTCACGGGCGCGAGCCGCCCGGAGGACATCCTCCAACGCCTCATCCCGGACAGTTTCGAGCTCGCGGCCTTCCTCTCCTCGGGTCCGCTCGCCGGGGTCGCTGACGGGGCAGCCCCGGCCGGCCCGCGCGTGTGGGATCTCGGCGCAGGCGGGGGCCTCCCCGGCATACCCCTGCGCATGCTCTGGGAGCGCGGGGAATACACCCTCGCGGAAGTGCGCGAAAAGCGCGCCCTCTTTCTCGCCAACGCGCTTGCCAAGCTCGATCTCCCGCGGACGGCGGTCTGGCGCGGCCCCGCGGAACGCCTCTTCGCCGAGCGCCCCCACGGGGCGGACATCATCCTCTCCCGGGCCTTCATGCCGTGGGAGAAACTGCCCGATTTCTGCGCCCCGGGCCTCGCGCCCGGCGGTGTGATCATCATTTTCGGCGCCGGCCCCTGCGGGGATCTCCCCGCGCCGTGGCGCCTGCTCGCCGAGCGGGCCTATACGGTGGGCGAAAGCCGGCGCTGGCTCTGGGCGATTAGGCGGGACGGCGGTGTTGATGCCGACGCGGCCGCCGCAGGGGGCGCCCATGCCTGACGCCGCCGCCCCCTCCCCTC
>CAMWVJ010000199.1 GCA_947177645.1 uncultured Desulfovibrio sp. | reverse complement strand
TTTTTCGCGGCGCGCATGCCGCGGGTTGGGGGGGGTTGACTTCCGGGTGGCTGGTTATTTGGTCACCCGCAACACCCACAGCGCCCTGGCGCGGGGGGCCGGCCCGGCGGACGGCGCCCCCGCCGGCGCCAAAACGCCGCTGCGCCTCGAGGCCGGCGTCTTCCCGGCGCTCGTGCACCATACCTACCTGCTCGCGCGGGTGGGCGGGGCCTACAATGCCCTGCGCGTGGACGCCAACGCCGCCGGGCCGCTCTTCTTCCACGGGCGCGGCGCCGGGAGCCTCCCCACGGCCGGGGCCGTGCTCGCCGACCTCATGGCCGTGGCCCGCGAGGAGCGGCCCAACAATACCGGCTTTGCGGACGGCGAGCTCGAGCGCGCGGCCATCGTGCCGCCCGAGGACTGGCGCTCTCCCTATTATGTGCGCGTCATGGTGGACGACACGCCGGGCGTGCTCCGCGACATCTCGGGCTGCATGGCCGCCGAGGGCATCAGCGTGGCCCAGATGATCCAGAAGGCCGGCGACGGCGCGAGCGGCGTGCCGCTCGTGTTCATGACCCACGAAACGACGGCCCGCGCCATGAGCGGCGCCCTGAAACGCGCCGCTGACGCGGGCCTGTTGCGTGAACCGGCGGTGTATTACCGGGTGCTCTAAAGCACGAGTTCCGTATTGGAGATGATCTCCTCGCGCAGCTCCAGAAGCTCCATGGAGGTGTGCTCGCGCGGCCTGGGCAGGTTGACCGCATATTCGGTCTTGAGCGTGCCCGGGAGCTTGCCTTCCATGAGCACGATGCGGTCGCCCAGAAAGAGCGCCTCGTCGATATTGTTGGTGACGAAGAGCACGGTGCGCCGCTCCTTTTCCCAGATGCGGGCCGTCTCCACCTGCATGTACATGCGCGTCTGTGCGTCGAGCTGGCCGAAGGGCTCGTCCAGGAGCATGACCTTGGGCGAATTGGCGTAGGCCCGGGCGATGCCCACGCGCTGCTTCATGCCGCCCGAGAGCTGGTGCGGATAGTGCTTCTCGAAGCCCTCGAGGCCCACCATCCTGATATAGTGGTCGGCGATGGCGTGGCGCTCCTCCGCGGGCACGCCGCGCAGCTTGAGGCCAAGCTCCACATTGTCGCGCACGTTTTTCCACGCGAAGAGCATGTAGCTCTGGAACACGATGCCGCGGTCGGGCCCGGGCCCGGTGATGGGCTCGCCGTCAAGGGTGACATAGCCCTTGTCCGGGATCTCCAGGCCCGCGATGATCTTGAGCAGGGTGGACTTGCCGCTCTGCCCAGGCCCCAGCACCACCAGGAACTCGTTTTCATAGACATCGAGGGTGATGTCCCGGATGACTGGCACGGCCTGATTGCCCTTCTGGATGAAGGTCTTGCTGATGTCCTCGCAGTGGATCTTCACCGGCGGCGCGCCGGCCGGGCGCGGCGGCGGGGGCGCATTGAGCGGCTCCTGCACGAGTACGCCGCTGGCCGTGCCCTCCTCGATGCCTTCCTTTATCTCCCCCTTGATGATGGCGTTGTAGTGGTCGTCTACGGCCTTTTCAAACTGCTCGTTGACTTCCTCGCTCACACTCTTGGGCATGGTCTCCCCCTGCGCCGTTAGATGTTGTCGATGCTGCGCTTCCAGGGGCAGCACTTGCGCTCCAGCAGGGCAATGGCCAGGGAGCTGAGCCATGCGGCGGCCGCGATGAGCAGCATGCCGCTGAGAACCAGGGCCGGGCTGTGGGTGTCCATGCCGCGCTTGATGAGGAACCCGAGACCGTCGCGCGAATTCATGAGTTCCGCGGCGAGCACGCAGGTCCACGCGGCGCTGAGCGAGATCTGGAGCCCGGCGAAAATGGCCGGGAAGGAGGCGGGCAGACAGACGTTGAAGATCTCGTCGCGCCGGGAGCCGCCGAGCACGCGGATAACGTCGAAGAGGTCCGGGTCCACGAGGCGCACGCCGTTATAGGCGTTGAGCAGGCAGGGCACGAAGGTGCCGATGATGATGATGAACACCTTTGAAGTCTCGCCGATGCCGAACCAGAGGATGGCGAGCGACACCCATGCGATGGGCGGCATGGGCTTGAACAGGTCAAAGAGCGGCTTGACGATGGCGTTGACCGTCTTGTTGAGCGCCATGAAAAGCCCGAGCGGCGTGGCCACGAGGCTCGCCAGCACGAAGCCCACGAGCACGCGCTGGGTGCTGCCCCAGATGTGGCCCCAGAGGTTGTTGCCCGCGAAGTTCATGGTGGTGAGCCGGATGACCTGATCCAGCACCTCCTTGGGGGTGGCGAGGGAGTTCTGGAAGATCTTGTTCACCGCCGTCCAGTGCCAGAGGGCGAAAAAGCCCACCAGCGACACGGTGTAGAGGAAATACCTGTTGGTTATGAGCTTGTAGAGCGTGAAGCGGCCGCGTTCGCTGGCATGGTCCACGGTCTCATTGGCTATGGAAGACGAAGCCATGCTTACCTCCTGATGCCGGCGAGCAGCTTTTTCTCAATGCGGTCGATGATGAAGCCGATGACGGCGCCGGACAGGCCCACGCAGATCATGCCGAGCACGATGAGGTCGGGCCTGGCCACGCGGCCGCCCATGGTGATGAGATAGCCCAAGCCCGAGTCGGCGGCGAGCAGTTCCGCGCCCACGAGGTTGGTCCAGCAATAGGCGAGCGCCAGCTGGAGCGCGCCGAAGACCATGGGCAGCGACGAGGGGATGCAGAGCTGCTTGAAGATCTGCCAGTCGCTCGCGCCGTAGGTGCGCGCCATCTGGATGAGCACCGGGTTGGTCATGCGCACGCCCACATAGGCGTTGATGACGCAGGGCACGATGCCGGCGATCCAGATGATGAACACCTTGCCCGTGAGGCCGATGCCGAACCAGAACACGGTCAGCGGGATCCACGCGATGGGCGGTATGGGGCGGATAAGCTCGAAAATGGGTCGGAACAGCCCCTCGGCAATCTTGAACCAGCCCATGGCGAGCCCCAGCGGGATGCCCACGAGCAGCGCCAGCACATAGCCCGTGAAGGCCTCCTCGATGCTGGTCTTGAAGTGGGTGAACATGATGGCGCCGTCCGGGTTGGGGTCGCCGATCTTGTCGATGAAGGCGCTCACCACCTGGCTCGGCGAGGCGAGCATGGTGGGCGGGATCATGCCGGAGCGCACCACCCCCTCCCAGAGGATGAAAAAGGCGATGACGCTGATCCAGGGCAGCGCGCGGACCAGGGCCGACTCTTTGACGACGACGGTCTGATAGGCCATGAGGGACTCCTGCTTGACGGCCGCCGGTTACCACCAGCGGATGAGGTCAGTGACCTGGCGGCGCAGGTCCACGAAACGGGGGTCGATGAGCTTGCGGGGCCGGGGCAGGTCAACGATGATCTCTTCCTTGACCTTGGTGGGCTTGTTGGTCAGCACAAGGATGCGCTCGGCCACGTAGACGGCCTCCTCGATGTTGTGCGTCACGAAGAGGATGGTGCTCCCGAGTTTCTGCCACAAATTGACGAGCTCGTCCTCGAGGTAGAAGCGCAGCTTCACGTCCAGCTGGCCGTAAGGCTCGTCCATGAGCAGGAGGTCGGGGTTGACGGCGAAGGCGCGGGAAACGGCGATGCGCTGCATCATGCTGGCCGAGACCTGGTTCGGGTAAAGGTCGGCACAGGAGGCAAGCCCCACGAGGTCCATGATCTCCTGCGCCCGCTGCTCGCGCTCGGCCTTGGGCACGCCCTTGACCTCCATGCCGTAGGCCACGTTTTCGCGCACCGTGCGCCAGGGGAGGCACGTGGGCTCCTGGAACACATAGGCGATGTTGTGCGCCTTGGGGT
>CAMWVJ010000198.1 GCA_947177645.1 uncultured Desulfovibrio sp. | reverse complement strand
GCTGGCGCGCGGTGGGGGGGGGGGGGGGGGGCGGCGGGCCGGGTTGCGGGGGTCATAGTGTGCAAACGCCCGCGCAAATGGGCGAGGGGAAATCCCGGCGCCGGGGCCGGGACGGCCGCGCGCTGGCAGGGAAAGGCCCCGCCGCAATGCCGCATGCCGTTGACAGGCGGCGCATGGCGAAGTATCTGTCAGGCTGTCCATGACAGGCCCCGCCCGGGGCTGGCCCCGGCGCGCGGCATCCCCCTTCAAGGCCCCGCAAGGAATGCCCATGTATGTCTTCGCCTATGCCATGCTTCTCGTAGCCCTGCTCTGCGCGCTGGGCGGCGGGGGCATGGCGCTGCTCCAGCTCTGGCAGGGCCGGAGCGACCACCTGCGCCTGCTCGAAAAAGCCCAGTGGGGTATCACCGGCGCCCTGTTCCTCGCGGCCGCGTGCCTTTTGCACGCCCTGTTCTGGCAGGACTATCGCCTGGAATATGTGGCCTCCTATACGGATGCCATCCTGCCGCTCTTTTACCGGCTCACGGCCTTCTGGGCCGGTCAGCCCGGCTCGCTGCTCTTCTGGGCGCTCGCGGCCGCGCTGTGCGGCTGCATCTTCGCGGTCACGCGCGCCCACGCCGGGCTCACGCCGCGCACGCGCCTCTGGTACGAGGCCTTCAACTGCGCCATCCTCGCCTTTTTCTGCCTGTTGCTCACGAGCTGGAGCAATCCCTTCATCATGCAGGAGCCGGCCCCGGCGGATGGCAATGGCCTGAACCCGCTTTTGCAGAACCCGGGCATGATCTTCCATCCGCCGCTGCTCTTCCTGGGCTATGCGGGCTTCGGCGTGCCCGCCTGCCTCGGCCTCGCACAGCTGCTCTCGGGCGACGGCGCGGCCGAAGGGCGCTGGTTCCGCCTTACGCGCCCCTTCATCCTCCTCTCATGGGTGCTCCTCACCGCGGGCATCGTGCTCGGCGCGTGGTGGGCCTACATGGAACTGGGCTGGGGCGGCTACTGGGCGTGGGACCCGGTGGAGAACGCCTCGCTTTTGCCGTGGCTCGCGGCCACCGCCGGCCTGCACATCCTCGCCGTGCAAAACCGCAGCGGCAAGCTCGGCCGCGCGTCGGCCGGGCTCATGGCGCTCACGGTCATCCTGGCCTTTTTCGCCACCTATCTTACGCGCAGCGGCGTCATCCAGTCCGTGCACGCCTTCGGCGACGGCGGCGTGGGCACGCCGCTCTCGGTTTTCGTGCTGGCGGCGCTCGCCGTTACTCTGTGGGCGCTCTGGTGCGTGGGCCCGCAGGGGCGCCCGCTGGCCTCGCCCGAGAGCCGCGAGGGCGCGCTCGTGCTGGTGGCGTGGATCTTCCTCGCACTCGCGGCCATCATCCTCGTGGCGACCATGTGGCCGGTGTTGAGCAAGCTCTGGACCAGCGCCCCGCGCGGGCTGGACGCCGGCTTCTACAACCGCGTCTGCCTGCCCCTGGGCGCGCTTTTGCTGGTGCTTCTGGCGGCCTGCCCCTGGCTTTCGTGGAGCGGTGGCGCGGATGCGGCCGAAGCCGGAGCCAAGAGCGGGCCCAAGACTGGTGCGGACTGGCCGCGCCTCATCATGGCGGCAGGGGCCTTTGTGGCGGCGGCGGGGGCACTGTGGGCGCTCGACTACCGCCGGCCCACGGCGCTCGTGAGTGCGGCCGCGGCCATCGCCATCCTCGTGGATATGGGGCCGCTGCTGCTGCGCCGGGCGGTGCGCCGTTCCCCGCGGGCGCGAGCGGCCCTGGGGGCGCATGCGGGCCTCGCGCTCCTCGCCCTCGGTGTCGCCTTTTCCGGCCCCTACACGCAGGAGAAGGAACTGCTGCTCGCCAAGGGCGAGAGCGGCGAAGTGGGCGGCTATACGGTGACGCTGGAATCCGTGGCCGACGGCGAGCGCCCGGGCTATGACTACCTCATGGCGCGCCTTGCCGTGAGCCGTGACGGCACGCCTCTGGGCGTGGTGGCGCCGGAGCGGCGCATCTATGCCAAGTTCGGCAGCATGCAGTTCTCTGAGGTGGATGTCATTTCCAGCCCGGCGCGGGATATTTACGCCTCGCTCCTCGGCATGGACGAGGATCTGCGCGTCTATGTGAAGGTGAGCATCGAGCCTTTGGTCAACTGGATATGGGTGGGCGGCGCGCTCATGTGCCTTTTGCCGCTGCTGGGCCTCGGGCGCGGCCGGTGCCGCGAGGACGGGGGGCCCCGTGCCTGAAGACGCGGCGCTCGTGCTCGAGGGCGTGGGCAAGCGCTACGGCGCGGCGCGCGTGCTGCGCCAGGTGGACGCCGCCTTTCCGCACGGCACGGTAACGCTGCTCACCGGGGGCAACGGCGCGGGCAAGAGCACCCTGCTCAAGATCATGGCCGGCCTTACCCGGCCGAGCGCGGGCCGCGTGGTGGTCTCCGGGGGGGCTAACGGCGCGGAAGCGCGCCTCGGCTACGTGGGCCATGCCACCTTTCTCTATCCGGGCCTTACGGCGCTGGAAAATCTCGCCTTCTGGCGCACGGCATACGGCCTCGCGCTGGATGAGGACGCGCTTTTTGCGCTGCTCGAGCGCGTGGGCCTCGCCGAGCACGCCCATGAGCGGACGCGCGTCTTTTCGCGCGGCATGGCGCAGCGGCTCAACCTCGCGCGGGTGTTGATGCTCGCGCCGGAGATACTGCTGCTGGACGAGCCGTCGACGGGGCTCGACGCGCCCTCGCGCGCCGTCCTGCGGCAGGAGATTTCCGACGCCCGCGGCCGCGGCGCCTGTGTGGTGCTGGTGAGCCATGATTTGGCCGGCGACGCCCCCCTGGCTGACCGCGTGCTGGCGCTCGCCGGGGGCAAGGCCGCCTACGCCGGCCCGGCGGCGGGCTTTTTCGCCCACGAGGGGGGCGCATGCTCCGCCTGAGCCTCGCCATCGCCCGCAAGGACCTTCTGCTCACCCTGGCGCGCGGCAACGGGCTTTTTCAGGCGCTCCTGCTCGGGCTGCTCCTGCTCTTTGTGTTCAGCCTCGCGCAGGGGCCCGGCGAACAGGTGGGCCCGCAGGCGGCCGCGGCCATGTTCTGGCTGGCTTCGGCCTTTTCGCAGGTGCTCATCTTCAACCGCCTCTATGACCTCGAAGAGGCCAATGCCGCGCGCCTCGGCCTCGCGCTCTGCCCGGCGCCCGTGCAGGCGGTGTGGCTCGGCAAGCTCGCGGCCGGGCTGGTGCTGCTTTTGCTGGCGCAGGCCGTCTTCCTGCCGGCGGCCATGGTCTTTCTCGGGCAGGGCGTGACGGCGCAGCCGCTCACCGGCCTCGCGACTCTCGCGCTCGTGGATGCGGGCATGTGCGCCCTGGGTTCTCTGCTCGGGGCGCTGGGCCAGGGGCAGTCCGGGCGCGAATCCCTGCTCGGGGTGGTCCTTTTCCCGCTGCTGACGCCGCTCCTTCTGGCGGGCATCGGGGTGGGCGCCCAGTGCCTGGGCGCGCCCTCGCCGGACGGCCCTTCGGCGTGGCTCAGGCTGGCGGCGGCCTTCGATGCGGTCTTTTTGGGCGCCGGGCTCGTGCTCTTCGGCTTCATCTATCCGGGGGAGGACTAAATGCCCCAGCTGCTCGCCCTCGCCGGCGCCCTCGCCATGGCCGCGTCGCAATGGCTCATCTGGTGCTATGCGCCGGAGGAAGCCACCCTCGGCCTGATGCAGAAGATCTTTTACCTGCACCTGCCGCTCGCGTGGTGGGCGCTCATCAGTTTCTTCATCGTTTTTTTGGGCTCCATCGCCGTGCTCCTGCGGCGCAGCGACGCGGCCGACAGGCTGTGCGCCGCGGCCGCCGAGGTGGGCGTGCTCTTCAGCGGC
>CAMWVJ010000197.1 GCA_947177645.1 uncultured Desulfovibrio sp. | reverse complement strand
TTTTATCTTCCTTGCCAGCCCCGAAAAATCTTATTTTTTAGGATTCTTCCGGCACTCGCATCCGTCTTCCGCTTCGCTCCAGACGGAATCTGGAATTGTCACCAACTGCGCAGAGCAATAGAGCCTCCGGCAAAGCCTGCAACCCTCAGGAGGCGTCCCGGGCGCCTTCGATGGCGCGGGGCTCGCCGTTTTCGCCATAGAGCAGGACAGGCTCCTTGCCCTTCTCGATGACCGCCCGGTTGATGACGCACTCCCGCACATTGGGGAGCGATGGCAGCCGGTACATGATGTCGAGCATGATCTTTTCCATCACGTTGCGCAGGCCGCGCGCGCCGGTCTTGCGCTCGATGGCGCGCCTGGCGATGGACTTGAGCGCGTTGGGCGTGAAGCGGAGGTTCACGTTGTCGAGCTCGAAGAGCTTCTGGTACTGGCGCACCAGCGCGTTTTTCGGCTCGGTGAGGATGCGCACGAGGTCGGGCTCGTCCAGCTCGTCCACATGGGTGATGATGGGGATGCGGCCCACGAATTCCGGGATGAGGCCGAACTTGACGAGGTCCTGCGGATGGATCTTTTCCAGCAGCTCCGAAAGGGGCATCTCCTTGGTGGAGCGCACCTTGGCGCCGAAGCCCATGGAGGCGCCCTGCACGCGCGACTCCACGATCTTGTCGAGGCCCACGAAAGCACCGCCCACGATGAACAGGATATTGCTCGTGTCCATGCGGATGAATTCCTGCTGGGGGTGCTTGCGGCCGCCCTTGGGCGGGATGTTGGCCTCCGTGCCCTCGATGATCTTGAGCAGGGCCTGCTGCACGCCCTCGCCGGACACGTCGCGCGTGATGGAGGGGCCGTCGCCCTTGCGCGAGATCTTGTCGATCTCGTCGATATAGATGATGCCCTTGCTCGCGGCCTCGATGTCGTAATCCGCGTTCTGGAGGAGCTGGACAAGGATGTTTTCCACGTCCTCGCCCACATAGCCCGCCTCGGTGAGGGTGGTGGCGTCGGCTATGGCGAAGGGCACGCGCAGCACGCGCGCCAGCGTCTTGGCGAGCAGGGTCTTGCCACTGCCCGAGGGGCCGACGAGCAGGATATTGCTTTTTTCAAGCTCCACATCCTGCCCCAGGGCCTCGGCGCAGAACACGCGCTTGTAGTGGTTGTGCACGGCAACGGCGAGGATCTTCTTGGCCTCGTCCTGGCCGATGACATACTCGTCGAGGCGTTCCTTGATCTCCTGCGGCGTGAGCAGGCGCTCCTCGCTGTCCGCGCTCTCCATCCTGTCGCGGGCGATGATCTCGCCGCAGGCCTTGACGCAGTTGTCGCAGATGCTGGCGCCGTCCTGGACGATGAGGTTGCGCACCTCCAGCTCGCTGCGCCCGCAGAAGGAGCAGCGCAGAGGCTCGTTGACCGGGTTTTTCGTACTCATGCCTTGTTGTCCTTGGCAGCGTCGCGGCGGGAAACCAGGACCTTGTCGATGATGCCGAAGTCCCTGGCTTCCTCCGGAGTCAAAAAGTTGTCCCGCTCCGTGGCCTGCACGACCTCCTCATAGGGCCGGCCGGTATTTTCGGCGAGGATGCGGTTGAGCTTTTCCTTGAGGCGCAGGATCTCGCGGGCGTGGATCTCCACATCCGTGGCCTGCCCGCGAAAGCCTCCCGAAGGCTGGTGGATCATCACCTGGCTGTTGGGGAGTGCAAACCGCATGCCGGGCTCGCCCGCGGCCAGCAGGAAGGCGCCCATGCTCGCCGCGAGGCCCATGCACACCGTGGAGACCGGCGCGGTGATATAGCGCATGGTGTCATAAATGGCGAGGCCGGCCGTCACCGAGCCGCCGGGCGAATTGATGTACAGGCTGATCTCCTTTTCCGGGTCCTGCGACTCGAGAAAGAGCAGCTGGGCGCAGATGAGCGACGCCACGGTGTCGTTGACCTCCGTGCCCAGAAGCACGATGCGGTCCTTGAGCAGGCGGGAATAAATATCATAGGCGCGCTCGGAGCGGCCTGTGGTTTCAATGACCATGGGAATGAGCGACATGGCGTGCCTCTTGGTGTCTGCGGCCGGAGGCTTCCGGCCGCGCTGGGGCTTTTGGAAAGGGGCGCGCGGCCCGGAAACACAGGCCGCGCACCGAAACAAGGCGTGGCGCCCGAGGCGCCGGGGGATCACTCGGCGGCAGGGGCGTCCGTTTTTCCCGCGGCTGCCTCGGGAGCGTCCGCGGGGGCCTCGGCCGCATCCTTGTCGGCAGTCTTGGCGCCAGCCGCACTGTCGGCCGCGGGCACTTCCTTCACCTTGGCCTTGGCATAGATGCGGTCCATGGCCTTGTCGGCCAGGAGGCGGTCACGGAGGAGGAAGATGAGGCCGCTGCGCTCGTACTCCTGCTGGAGCGTCTTGAAATCCTGCCCGCTGCGGAGGCTGTTCTGGTAGATTTGCGCGAGCACTTCCTGGTCGCTGACCTCAAGGCCCTCCTTCTTGGCGATGGCGAGGAGCAGCACAAGGCTGCGCGTGGCCTCCTCGGCCTGCGGCAGAAGCTCCTTGCGCAGCTCCTCCTCGCTCTTGCCGAGCGAGTCCAGGCGCTTGCCCTGGCGCTCGAGGCGCACGGCGAGGTCGGTCATGAGGGTGCGCATGTCCGCCTCGAGCATGGCCTCGGGCAGGGGGAAGTCCACCATCCTGAGCAGGCTGTCGAGGAGCTTTTTCTGCGCCGCGCCCTTGTGCAGGCGCTCGCGCGTCTTGACATAGCTGTCGGTGATGGCGGCCTTGAGCTTTTCCACGTTCTCCTGGCCCATCTGCTTGGCGAGCTCGTCGTCCAGCGCCGGGAGCTGGCGCTCCTTGACGGCATGCACCTTGACCTTCATGGTCACGGTCTTGCCGGCGAGGTCATGGGCCACGAAATCCGCGGGGAAGGTGATCTCGGCCTCGCCCTCTTCGCCCGGGCGGATGGTCTTGACCAGAGCCTCGAAATCTTCCAGCGCCTCGCGCTCGCCCAGGGCGAGGTCAAAACCCTCGGCCTTGACACCGGGCACAGGCGCGCCGTTCTCGAAGGCCTCGAAATCGATATTGGCGATCTGGCCGTCCACGGCCGGCGCCGTGCCGTCCACGGGCACCAGCTTGGAGCGGTCGCGCCGGATGCGCTCAATGACTTCCGCCACCTCGGCGTCGTCCACGCCCACGGCCTCCTGCTCCACCTCAAGACCCTCGTAGGGCGGCAGCTCAAAGGTGGGGAGGACTTCAAACTCCATGGTGTAGGCATAGCCCTTGCCGCGCTCGAGCGGGGCCTCGGCGCCGTTGATGGTGATGCCCGAGACCGGCTGCACGCCGAGCTTCTGCATCACCTCATTGATATGCACATTGATGAGGTCCTGCCGGGCCTCGTCATAGATGCGGTCGTGGAAACGCTGTTCCACAACGGATGGGGGAACTTTGCCCTTGCGAAAGCCGTCCATCTGGACGGAATCCTTATACAGGGCCACAGCGCCGAGAATGGCGGCCTCCGCCTCCTGCGGCTCGATGGTGATGCTCACCTTTTTCTTGACCGGGGAAATATCTTCGACGCTGTATTCCACAAGGGGCTCCTTTGGTTTCTGGCCGGTGTCGGCAGTGGTGCGAAGGGGGGGACTTGAACCCCCATGCCCGAAGGCGCTGGATTCTAAGTCCAGTGCGTCTGCCAGTTCCGCCACCCTCGCAAATCGGGGAAATCTAGCATGGACACGGGCAGCCCGCAAGCCGCGCGGCCCGGGCCCGACCCGGCATGGCCGGGCATGGCCGCGCTTTCCGGCCGCATACCAATATAAGGCCGAAGGGCGCAAAGGCAAGCGCGGGGCCTTGGGA
>CAMWVJ010000196.1 GCA_947177645.1 uncultured Desulfovibrio sp. | reverse complement strand
ATGTGCATCCGGGCACCGATTGCCCGGCCTTTCCAAGACTTTACATAGCGGCCCGGGCCTTGGCAAGGGGCGCCGCTTTGCCTTTGCGCCGAAACGTGCTATGCCTGCGGGCGTGCCGGGATGCACCCGGCGAACGCGCCGGAGGCGGCATGGCGGACGAGCCCATCATCAAGATCGAGCACCTCGAAAAGAAGTATCCCGGCCACGGCGAGGCCGTCTATGCCCTGCGCGGCATCGACCTTTCCATCGGCAAGGGCGAGATCTTCGGCATCATCGGCAAGAGCGGCGCCGGCAAGTCGACCCTGGTGCGCTGCATCAACCTCCTTGAGCGGCCCACGGCCGGGCGCGTGCTGTTCGAGGGGCGCGACCTCTGCGAGCTTTCGGGCGCCGCTTTGCGCGAGGCGCGCCGCTCCATGGGCATGATCTTCCAGCAGTTCAACCTGCTCATGCAGCGCACGGCGCTGGAGAACGTCCGCTTTCCGCTGGAGCTCGCGGGCGTCTCCCGCGCCGAGGGGCGGCGCCGCGCCGAGGAGCTGCTTGACATGGTGGGCCTTTCCGCGCGCATGCAGGCCTATCCCTCCCAGCTTTCCGGCGGACAGAAGCAACGCGTGGCCATCGCCCGCGCCCTTGCCACCCGGCCGCGCGTGCTGCTCTGCGACGAGGCCACCTCCGCGCTCGACCCGGCCACCACCGATTCCATCCTCGCGCTGATCAAGGACATCAACGCGCAGCTCGGTATCACGGCCGTGGTCATCACCCACGAGATGCGCGTCATCGACCAGATATGCAGCCATGTGGCCATCATCAGCAAGGGCGTCATCGTGGAGCAGGGCCCGGTGGAGGAGGTCTTCTTCCACCCGGCAACCGAGGCCGCGCGCAAGCTCGTGCTCCCCGAGGCGCTTCAGAACCTGCCGCTCGACAAGTGCGACAACCTCTACCGGCTCATCTTCAACGGGCGCTCCTCGTTCGAGCCGGTCATCTCCAACCTGGTGCTCCACTGCGGCTGCCCGGTGAACATCATGTACGCGGACACGCGCGACATCGGCGGCACGGCCGTGGGGCAGATGGTGCTCCAGCTGCCGGACGCCAAGGACACGCGCGAGCGCATCATGGACTGGGCGAAGGACCACCACCTCGCGCTGGAAAAACTGGAGGACGCGCCCCATGATTGACGAAAAAACGCTGGAGATGCTGCTCGTCGGCACCTGGGACACCATCTACATGACCGTGGTGGCGACCTTTTTCTCCTATGTGTTCGGCATCGTCATGGGCGTGGCGCTCGTCATCACGCGCAAGGGCGGCATCCGCCCGCACGCGGCCTTTTACAACGTGCTCGACGTGGTGGTGAACCTCACGCGCTCCTTCCCCTTCCTCATCCTCATGATCGCGGTCATCCCCTTCACCCGCTTTCTCGTGGGCACCACCATCGGCAACAACGCCACCATCGTGCCGCTGGTGCTGGCGGCCGCGCCCTTCGTGGCGCGTCTTGTGGAGTCCTCCCTGCTCGAGGTGGACCACGGCGTGGTGGAGGCTGCGGAGAGCATGGGCGCTTCCGTGTGGCAGATCATCACCAAGGTGCTCATTCCCGAGGCTCTGCCCTCGCTCATCAACGGCAGCGCCGTGGCGGCCATCACCATCCTCGGCTATTCGGCCATGGCCGGCGCCGTGGGCGGCGGCGGCCTCGGCAAGCTCGCCATCATGTACGGCTACAACCGCTACCAGACCGACATCATGATCATCACGGTGGTCCTGCTCATTATCATCGTGCAGGCCATCCAGAGTTTCGGCAACTGGGCCACCCGCCGTTCTGACCGGCGCGGCGGCTAGGCGGCGCGGGCAGAGCGCCCGCAACGCCCCCGGCATCACCCTCAACGTGAAGGAATCGCAGCCATGAACAAACTCCTCCTTGCGGCGGCATTCGTCGGCAGCCTCTGTCTCGCCGGCGCGGCCCATGCGGCCACCACCCTCACCGTGGGCGCCTCGCCCACGCCGCACGCCGAGATCCTCGCCGAGGCGGCCAAGTTGCTCAAGCCCGCGGGCATCGAGCTCAAGATCGTGGAATATTCCGACTATGTGCAGCCCAACGTGGCGCTGGACAGCGGCGATCTCGACGCCAACTACTTCCAGCACAAGCCCTATCTGGACGATTTCGTCGCCCAGAAGGGCGTCAAGCTCGCCTCCATGGGGCCTGTGCACTACGAGCCTTTCGGCATCTACGCCGGCCGCAGCAAGGACCTGAAGACCCTCAAGGACGGCGCCATCATCGCCGTGCCCAATGACGCCACCAACGAGGGCCGCGCCCTGCTGCTGTTGCAGGACGAGGGGCTTATCAAGCTCGCCCCCGGCTCCGGCCTCACCGCCACGACCCGCGACATCGTGGAGAACCCCAAGAAGCTCAGGATCGAAGAGATCGAGGCCCCGCAGCTCGTGCGCGCCCTGCCCGACGTGGACGCGGCCGTCATCAACGGCAATTACGCCATCCTTGGCGGCCTCAAGGTGGCCGAGGCGCTGGCCGTGGAAGCCGCGGACTCCATGGCCGCCTCCACCTACGCCAATGTGCTCGCCGTGCGCGAGAAGGACACCGCGCGCCCCGAGCTCCAGGCGCTCTATGAAGTGCTGGTGAGCCCCGAGATCGCCAAGGCCATGCGCGAGAAGTACGCCGGCGCCGTGCTGCCCTCGGTGGCCAAGTAGGAAAAATGCTGAAAAGGGAGCGCGGCGCCCGCCAGGGGCGCCGCCCCCGCCCGCCAGCCATGCCCCCGCGCGACAGCTATCATCTCTGGCACCCCGACATCTTGGGCATCTTCCAAGCCGCCAAGGCCCAGGGGGCGCCCGTCACCCTGAAGAGCCACATGCGTCTCGACGCCGCCAACGAGGCCGACGTCGTCCTGCGCGGCGGCATCACGGCCGTGCGCGGACAGGTGGCGCGCTTCAGGGCCGACGGCCGCGATTTCGCCCTGGGCAGCCGCGCCCCGCTCGACCCGGCCTGTGCCTATGCCTTTGCGGTGGACCTGCCCCGCGGCCTCAGGGATGTCATCCGCGTGGAATACGAGGGCCGCGCCACCATCCTCGACCGCGTCCTCGGGCGCAACAACCTGCCCATGGCGCTGGAGCTGCGCGTCTCCGTACCCTCGAAGATCCGCCGGCGCCGCCGGCATGACCGCATCAACTGCGGCCCGGGCCGCGTGGAGGGCGCGCGCCTCGTGCTCGTGGAGGCGCCACCGCGCCGCCCGGCCGACCTCGAGCGCCTGCTGGAGCCGGGCGAGGGGCCGGCGCAACAGCAACTGCTCAATCTCTCGGTGAGCGGCGCCTGCCTTCTGGCCGGCGAGGCCATCCGGCAAAAGCTCATGGCCGCGCAGGAGCGCTACCTCGTGGCCTTCACGCCGCTTACGCCGGAGCGACCGGCGAGGCCGCTGGCCTTTCTGGGCCGCAAGGTGGGCGTGTTCCCCAGGCGCGACGGCCCGGCGGCCCTGCGCATCCGCTTTTCTGAAGAACTGGAGTGGAATGACGGGGAGCTGCGCTGGCTGAACATCGAGCGCAACGGCTCGCAGGCCCTGGCGCGCCTGCTCCGGCACTGGGAGAAGCTGGACGCCGAGGAGGCCGCGCGCGCGGCCGAAGCGGAGAGGAAGGCCAGGGAGGAGCGGGCCGCCATCGAGGCCGAGGCCGAACGCGCCGCTGACCTCGGGCTGCCCGTGGCCTTTCTGGACGAGGACGAGCCGTAGTTCCCAAACAAGACTGCGGGCGTGGCGCTTCCGTTATGGCTTTGTTATACTTTTGAGCTGGTGGTGCGCCTGTGCTGCATCTGTAATGCCGAAATTATCCGTCAAAAACAGCC
>CAMWVJ010000195.1 GCA_947177645.1 uncultured Desulfovibrio sp. | reverse complement strand
AAAGCAATTCTGGTGGAGTGATCTCCGCAATGGATCGATTGCCCAGGTAGGGGAAGATGTTTTTGGCGATCCGCTCCATCACGTCTTTGGCATAGTTTTCTGTCCAGATAGCGGCCTGATTGGCGTGCCACTCTCGTGCCACGGCCTCAAAGGTCGTCTGGAGGCTTTTCACCCGGAGCTTTTTCTCGAATCCCGAGGCAATGCCGTTGCTCAATTGCTTTTTTGGCGGCAGCGCAGGCGTCCCGCGCCTCATTCAGAGAAAGTTGGGGGTATGTGCCCAGCGTGAGGAGCTTTTCGCGGCCTTGGAAATGGTATTTGACGCGCCAGCTTTTGGTGCCATGCGGGGAGATGAAAAGAAAAAGGCCGTTGCCATCAAAGAGTTTTTGTGGCTTGTCGAGGGGCTTGGCCGCACGGAGCGGGGTATCAGTGAGGGCATGGGGTATTCTCCTGGCAAGGGTTTTATATACCCCTCGGAATACCCCTTAAAATGGTGGGTGTCTATGGACTTAATCGCTCTTGGCGGGACAGTCCGTTTTGCCCAATCCCTTGCCAGGCAAGGCTTTTTGGACTGTCCCGAACCAAGATGGATAACTCTGTGGCGGAGAGGGGGAGATTCGAACTCCCGGTGGTGTTACCCACACACGATTTCCAATCGTGCTCCTTAGACCAGCTCGGACACCTCTCCGTGATTCGTTCCCGATAACGGGAACGGTATTACTTACACCAGTTCAGGCAGGAACGCAAGCCTTGCGGGGCCTGCAAAAAATATGACGGACATGGGCCTCTGCCCCGCAGACCCGGGCCGTGCAGTTTCACCACAATTGTTCGGGTTTTTTCCCCACCGGGGGCGTGTCGCCGTTTTCGCGCCATTTCAGGTGTGCCACATAGGGCGTACAGGGGCAACGATGCGCAAAGGGCGTGCCCTTGGTGCCCTTTCTGATGAGCCAGGCGAGGCCCGCCACCAGCGCAATGACAAGGATGCTCCAGAACATGGTGCCCTCCCCAGTGTCTCCGAACTGCGAACCTGCTAAAAGCCAGTGCTGGGAGCTTAGTCCCCGTCGTCCTCGCGGTTTCCCGGTCGCTCTTTGGGGTGCCGGCGGCCGTTCTTGCGCGCCTCGGCTCCTTTCTGGAATGCCCAGAGGCCGAAGAGGGCGAAAAGGGCGATGCCGATGGCATTTATATAGTCCACGGCGTTTACCTCATCCCGGTTACGTTCGGAGCGTCACGAGCGTTTTCGCGGCCTGAAGCCGCTCCTGCTCCACTTGCCGCAAAGGCCGGGTTCGGCCCCTAGGCGGCGCCGATCTGGTTGAAGCCGCTGTCCACATAGATGGTGGCGCCGGTGACGCCGCGCGACAGCTCCGACGCCAGGAAGACGGCGGCGCCGCCCACATCCATGGTGCTGACATTGCGGCGCAGGGGCGAATTGGCCTCCACATGGGTGAAGATGTCCTTCAGGCTGGACACGGCCGACGCGGCCAGCGTCTTGATGGGACCGGCGCTGATGGCGTTCACGCGCACGCCCTTGGGCCCGAGGTCATAGGCGAGGTAGCGCACCGAGGCTTCGAGGGCGGCCTTGGCAACGCCCATGACATTGTAGCCCGGGATGATGCGCGTGGAGCCCAGGTAGGTCATGGAGATGACCGAGGCGTTTTCGGTAAAGAGCGGCTCAAAGGCCCGGCACAGCCCGGTGAGGGAATAGGCCGAAATATCGAGGGCCAGCTTGAAGCCGTCTCGCGAAGTATCGATGAAGCGGCCCACCAGGGCTTCGCGGTTGGCGAAGGCGAGCGAATGCACGAGGATGTCGAGGCCGCCCCAGTGCTCCTTGACGAGCTCCGCCGCATGGGCGATCTGCGCGTCGTCGGTCACGTCGCACTGGAAGGTGAATTCGCCGCCCAGTTCGGCGCTCAGGGGCTCCACACGCTTCTTGATGGCGTCGCCCACATAGTTGAAGGCCAGGCGCGCGCCGTGGGCCTTGAGGCTCGAGGCGATGCCCCAGGCAATGCTTCTGTTGTTCGCGAGGCCCATGATCAGGGCTTTCTTTCCTTCGAGCAGCATAGTTCCTCCTTTGGCGCTTGGCAGAAGGCTCCGGCGGGGCGCCGGCGTCACTTCGTCAAAATGTCGTAGGCTTCCTGATAGCGTTTTGCGGTGGCGTCGATGACATCCTGCGGCAGGGTGGGCGGCGGCGGCTCCTTGTTCCACGGCTGGGCACTGAGCCAGTTGCGCAGGTACTGCTTGTCAAAACTGGGCTGCACCTTGCCCGGCGCGTAGCTGGCGGCGGGCCAGAAGCGCGAGGAGTCCGGCGTGAGCACCTCGTCGATGAGGTGCAGGGTGCCGTTGATGAAGCCGAACTCGAACTTCGTGTCCGCCACGATGATGCCGCGCCTGGCCGCATGGTCGCTGCCCGCATTATAGAGCTCGAGCGAGAGGGACGAAACGTTCCTTGCGGTTTCGTCGCCGAGCAGCGCCGCCGCCTGGGCCAGGGTGATGTTTTCATCGTGCTGGCCCAGTTCCGCCTTGGTGGAGGGGCAGAAGAGGGCGGGCTCCAGCTTGTCCGCCTCGCGCAGCCCGGCCGGGAGCTTGTGCCCGCAGATCATGCCCGTGGCTTCATAATTTTTGAGGCCCGAGCCGGTGATATAGCCGCGGACGATGCATTCCACGGGCAGCGGCTCGGCCTTGCGCACGATGACGGCGCGGCCCTCCATTTCATCCTTCCACGGGGCGAGCGCCGCGGGGAAGCGGTCCACATCGCTTTCAAGGATGTGATTGGGCACGATGTCCTCAAATTTGCGCATCCAGTAGAGGGTGAGCTTGTTGAGGATGACGCCCTTGTAGGGGATGGGCTCGGCCATGATGACATCAAAGGCGGACATGCGGTCCGTGGTGACGATGAGCAGGGTGTCATCGTCGATCTCATAGATGTCACGCACCTTGCCGCGCGAACGCAGGGGATAGGCGGTGATGTCCGTTTTGGTGACAACTTTCATTGTGTCTTCCTTCTTGGCTGGCGGAGGCCGCAGCGCCTTATTTCAGCAGCGCCGACCCGCGCTTGCGCCGCGCCTCCACGGAGCGGGCATGCGCTTCCAGCCCCTCCAGGCGGGCGAGGCCGGTGATGGCCTCGGCATTTTTGTCAAGAAATGCCGGCGAGGCCGCGATGATGCTCGTTTTTTTGCAAAATGTCTGCACGGAGAGCGCGGAGGAAAAGCGCGCCGTCCCGAGCGTGGGCAGCACATGGTTCGGACCCGCGTAATAGTCGCCCACGGGTTCCGGGCTGTGCTGCCCGAGGAAGGCCGCGCCCGCGTGCCGGATGTGGGGGAGCACCGCCCAAGGGTCGCGCGTGCAGATCTCCAGATGCTCCGGCGCCACCTGGTTGGCGATGGCCACGGCGGTGGAGAGGTCGGGCACAACGGCGATGCAGCCCCAGTCAGTAAGAGAGCGCGAAGCGATCTCGGCGCGGGGAAGCTCCGCGCACTGCCGCTCCAGCTCCTGCGGCAGGCGCTCGGCGAGGCGCGGCGAATCCGTCACGCAGATGGCACAGGCGAGGGCGTCGTGCTCCGCCTGGGAGAGCATGTCGGCTGCTACCCAGGCGGCATTGGCGCTGTCGTCGGCGAGGATGAGCACCTCGCTCGGGCCGGCGATCATGTCGATGCCCACCATGCCCTGCAAGAGGCGCTTGGCCGTGGTGACATAAATATTGCCAGGGCCCGCGATAACGTCCACACGGGCCACGCTTTCCGTGCCAAAAGCGAGCGCCGCGATGCTCCAGGCGCCGCCCACGCGGTAGACCTCCTCGATGTCCAGAAGGTGCGCCGCCGCCAGAAGGTGCGCATCCACGC
>CAMWVJ010000194.1 GCA_947177645.1 uncultured Desulfovibrio sp. | reverse complement strand
GGTGCGCGCCGCCTCCATGCTTTTTGACCCGGCTACGCGCAGGCCGCTCTATGCCCTCGCCTATGACCAGGTGGGCGCCAGCCAGGCGCTGGACGCCGCGCGCGAGCATGGCCTGCCCGAAGACATCCTGCGCCGCGCCGAGCACTATCTTTTGCAGGACGGGCAGGACACCACAGCCCTCCTCGCCCGCCTCAACGACCTCGCCGCACAGCGCGAGGCGGAGCTTAGTGCCCTCAAGAAGGAACGCGAGGCCGCGCACAACGCCGCCGCGCAGGCGAAGGAGCGCCTGGAAAAGGAGCGCGCCCGCCTGCACGACGAGACGCGGCGCCACGCGGCCGAGCTCATGCGCGCCTGGAAGGAGGGTCGCGCCACGGCCAAGCAGTCCCTCAAGGAGATGTCGCGCCAGCGGATTCGGTGCTCCCCGAGGCGCAGGCGCTCACTGTGGGCCAGGAGGTGTTCCACACGGTCTTCAACAAGCGCGGCATCGTGACAGACGTGGACGAACGCCGCGGCCGGGTGCGCCTGGACATGAACGGCGTCATCCTCTGGGCCGAGCGGCGCGACCTGCGCGAGGCCGCAGCCCCGGGCACCGGCAAGGCCGCAGCGGGGCCGGTGCGGGCGTCGTCGGCGTCATCCCGCAAGGCCGCCCCCGCGCAGGAGGACGGCGCCACAATGCGCCTTGATGTGCGCGGCCAGCGCGCGCCCGACGCCATCGCGGCCGCGGAGCGCTTTCTGGACAAAGCCCTGCGCGCGGGCTTTTCCGAGCTGGAGATCGTGCACGGCCGCGGCACCGGGGCCTTGCGCCGCGAATTGCAGGAATTTCTGCGCGCCCATCCCGCTGTCGCCAGCGCGACACTCGCGCCCGAGGACCGCGGCGGCGACGGCATGACCATCGTGGTGTTGCGGTAGGCTGGGCTGCCGCGCCGTTTTTTTCTGTCACAACGCGCGCCGAGGCGGGGATGCAGTCAAGGGACGCCATCCGGCTCATCAAGGAACGGCTGAATATCGTGGATGTGGTGCGCCGCTATGTGGAGCTCAAGCGCAACGGCCCGCGCTGGGTGGCGCCCTGCCCTTTCCACCAGGAGACCAAGCCCTCTTTCTCCGTCAATGAGGAAAAGGGCCTCTTCTACTGTTTCGGCTGCCAGGCTTCCGGCGACCTTTTTGACTTTTACGGGCGCATCAACGGTCTGGACTTCCGGGACACGCTGGAACAGCTCGCGGCCGAACTCGGCATCGAGATCGAGCGCGGGGGACGCCCCTCCGGCGGCGTGGCACGGCAGCGGGAGCGCCAGTCCGAGCGGCAGGCCATGCTGCGGATGCACGAACTCGCGGCCGCCCACTTCGCCGGGGCCTTGCGAGGGGCAGACGGCGAGGAGTGCCGCGCCTATATCGCGAAGCGCGGCCTGAGCGAAGAAATAGTGGAGCGCTTCGGCCTCGGCTGGGCCGGGCGCGGGTGGCAATCCCTCGCCGATACCCTGAGGCGCGCCGGTTTTGGCGCGGCCCAGGCGGCGCAGGCCGGCCTGCTCGGCACCTCGTCGAGCGGCCGCGCGTATGACCGCTTCCGGGGGCGGCTCATTTTCCCCATCCGCAGCCTGTCCAACCAGGTCATCGCCTTTGGCGGCCGCATTATCGGCGGGGAGGACGAAGCCAAGTATATCAACAGCGCGGACACGCCCATCTATAAAAAGGGCGAGCATCTCTACGGCCTGGCCCAGGCCCGGCGCGCCATCGCGGCGAGCGGCGAGGCCATGCTCACCGAAGGCTATATGGATGTGCTCACCCTGCACCAGTTCGGCTACACCAATGCCGTGGGCGTGCTGGGCACGGCGCTCACGCCGGATCAGGTCAAGCGGCTTTCGGGCTTCGCCTCGCGGCTGCTCCTGCTCTTTGACGGCGACCGGGCGGGCCGCAAGGCGGCGCTGCGCTCCTGCGAGATGCTGCTCACGCGCGGGCTCGCGTGCCGGGTGGTGCTCATGCCCGAAGGCGAGGACATCGACAGCCTTTTGCGCGGCCCGGGCAAGGAGGCCTTCGAGGCGTTGCAGGCGCACGCTCAGGAGGGCCTGCGCTTTTGTGTGGACGCCCTGCGCGCCCTCGCCCCGCGCGAAAGCGTGGAATGGGCGCGGGACTTTCTCGGCCATGTGGAAGTGCCGGAGCTGGTGAGCCCCTATGCCTCCACGCTGGCGCGGCATCTCCAGATTTCGGAGGAAGAGCTGCGCAGGGGCGCGGCCGTGCGGCTCGACGCCAGGCGCGGCGTTCAGGGCGCCCCCGCCGTTTCGGCCAGCCGCGCGCGCCAGAACATGCGCGATGTGCAGATCATGATCTATGCCGTGCGCTACCCGGAGCGCCTGGCCGACCTGCGCGAGCTCGGCGCGGATCTCGCCCTGCGCTCGGCCGCTGCGCGCCGCTTTTGGGACATCATTGAGGAATGGGGCGCGGAAGAGACCCCCTATCACCTCGACGAGCGCCAGAAAAAATTCTGGTTCGAGCAGCGCGGGCCCGGCAAGGCCCCCTTGGAGACCGCCGACTGGGAGCTGGAATGCCTGCGCCGCGACCTTGAAACCTATTACGAGCGGACAAAAAAATCCTCTATTTCCGCAGCGTTACGCGAGAATACGGGAAAGAGTGACTTTGCGGCAGATTTGGAATATCTTCGAGCTCTTAAGGAAACCTTGGAGAACGGCCATGAGCAATCTTAAAGAAGTCCAGCAAATACAGGTGCTTATCGCCAAGGGCAAGGGCGCCGGCTTTCTCACTTTTGATGAGGTGAGCAAGGCGCTCCCGGTGGAGATGAACACCCAGGAGCAGTTTGAGGAGATCATCGGCATCTTCGAGCAGCTCGAGATCCTCATCGTCGATTCCGAAAAGGACGGCAAGAAGATCTCCGCCGCGGCCGACGGCGACGAGGAGATGACCGAGGGCAACCTCGACCTCGCAGAAGACGAGGATTCCGGCGATTATTCCTCCCGCAGCACCGACCCCGTGCGCATGTACCTGCGCGAGATGGGCGCCGTGCCCCTGCTCGACCGCGACGGCGAGGTGGTCATCGCCAAGAAGATCGAGATGGGCGAGCAGGACGTGCTCTACGCCCTCGTCGAAGTGCCCGTGGCCGTGGAAGAGCTCATCAACGTGGGCGAAGACCTCAAGCAGAACCGCATCAAGCTCAAGGATGTGGTCAAGACCATCGAGGAGGACGACCCCAGCGAGGACGAGATGAACCAGCGCCAGCGCGTCATCCTCCTCCTCGACGAGATCCGCCAGGTCTTCAAGAAAAAGCGCAACTATTACCGGCGCCTCGACGAATGCTGCACGCTGGAGCGCCGCGTGGCCGATCTGCAGAAAAAGATCATCGCCTTCAAGGAAGACATCGTCACGCGCCTGCGCGACATCAAGCTGGAGAAAACGCTCATCGACCGCATCATCGAGACCGTCGAGGACTATGTGCGCCAGATGCACAACTGCCAGCGCGACCTCACGGCCTATATCCTCGCCACGGGCCGCACCCAGGCGGAGATCCAGCAGCTCTTCGACGGCCTCGAAAAGCGCGAGATCAACCCCGTGGAAGCCGCCCGCGACCTCAGGCTCAGCGTGGACGAGCTCTTTTCGTTCAAAGAAATGATCATGGGCAAGATCGAGATCCTGAACCGCCTGCAGGAAAAGTGCTGTCACAACGTGGGCGACCTCGAGGAAGTGCTCTGGCGCATCAAGCGCGGCAATTCCGCCGCCATGCGCGCCAAGCAGGAGCTCATCCGCTCCAACCTCAGGCTCGTGGTCTCCATCGCCAAGAAATACACCAATCGCGGGCTCCAGTTCCTCGACCTCATCCAGGAAGGCAATAT
>CAMWVJ010000193.1 GCA_947177645.1 uncultured Desulfovibrio sp. | reverse complement strand
CCGCTGTGCGGGGCGAGCCCCATCCCTGCGTCTCCCGCGTGGCGGCGGCCGGATCACTCGGGCCGGGACGCGCACGGCCCCGCGCATTCTTGCCCCGCCGGAAAAGTTCCCGTATTTTGTGCCGTGGAGGATGGGCCATGGGATACCAGACTTTTCCCTGGGCGCGCGGCTCTTCGCAAAGCTCCAGGAAGCTCATTGCGCTGCAATTGCCCGCGCTCAAGGGCAAGACCTTTCTCGATGTGGGCTGCAACGAGGGCTTTTTCTGCGGCTATGCGGAATTCATGGGCGCCAAAAGTGTCACCGGCATCGACATCGAGCCGCGCTTCCTCGCCATGGCGGAAACGCTCTTCCCGGGCTGCACCTTTCTCTGCCAGGACTGGGAAGATCTCGGCCCTGAGCGCTATGATGTCATCCTCAACGCCTCGGCCATCCACTACGCGAAAGACCAGAAAAAATTTCTCGACATGCTCATGAGCCGCCTCAATCCTGGCGGCACCCTGGTACTCGAGATCGGCGTGGCGCCCGGGACGGCCAACGAATTCGTTGAGGTCACACGCTCCATCGACACGCGCTTCTTTCCCACGCGGGCGAAACTCGGGGAGATGCTGGACGGCTACGCGTTCAAGCTCATCTCCCAGAGCGTGCCGCAGGCGGGGGACCCCATCCCGCGCGAGGTCTACCACATCTCGCACAAGCTCCCCTACGCCATCCTCGCCCTGGATGACCCCTTCGCCGGCAAGAGCTTCACAGTACGGGAGATCTTCAAGCCGGAAATCAGGCGCATCTCGGGCGACGTGCTCTATTACGCGGTGGCGGACGGCAGCCGCACGGCACCCCCCGCCATCACCGACATCGTGATGCAAAACAAGGCGCGCATGGATTGCGGCTCCATCACCTACCAGATTTTCAAGAAGGGGCTTTTTGCGGATTTTTGCCAATGGCTCGCGGAGACGGGCGGCCACAAGGACTTCATCCTTGATATGTACATCCCCGCTCCGGGGCGGCGCGCCCTGGCCAAGTCCCTGGAGGAGCACGGCTACTATGTGGTGAATATCCAGCTGCAAAAGGCCGTCAGCCGCCCCCGCGCCCGGGAGATGGCGCCGCGCGGCTCCTGCGCCCGCTATATGGAGCACCTGCAGCAGGAATTCATGATCGACGAGGAAGCCTATCTGGCCGCCAACCCGGACGTGGCCGAAGCCCTGCGTGCAGGCAGGATACGCAGCGCCTTCGAGCACTACATCTTCCACGGGCGGCGCGAGGGCCGCAAGCGCGCCCCGGACGACAAAAACGAAGGGCGGGAAGCCCGGAACCCCGAGCCCCCCGCCGCTGACTGAGCACGGCCGCCGCCGTCAGGGCCTGACTACGCTCTTCAAAAGCCCCGGGCAGCCGGTGCTCTGCTTTTGCATGGCCTCCTGCAGGCCGTCCAGGCCGATGATGTCGGTGACAAAGGCCTCGGGCTCGATAAAGCCGCTGGCGATGAGGTCGATGGTCTCCTCGAATTCCCTGCGCGTGCAGGAGACGCTGCCCGAGAGGCGCACCTCGTTGAGCACAAGGGAATTGAGGCTGAAGGGGATTTCGGGCGTGACCGAATTGCCCACAGCCACGATCTCGCCGCCGGGGCGCACGGCCTCAAGGCAGCTCGCCAGGGATTCGCGGCTGCCCACGGCCTCGAACACCACGTCGAAGCCGCCCTTGCTCACCTCCCGGTAGCGCGCCGCGCGGTCGGGCGCGGTGCCGTCGAGATAGCAGTCGAAATCGCCCAGTTCGCGGGCTTTTGCCATCTGGTTATCATTGATCTTCGACATGGCGAGCAGCGATGCGCCGGCCTTTTTGGCCAGCCGCCCCATGAGCTGGGCGATGATGCCGCTGCCCACCACCAGCACCCGGTCATGCAGGCGCATGCGGGAGTGCTTCACCGCGTGGTAGGCCACCATGAGCGGGTCGATGAGCGCGGCCGCCACGTCCGACACCGTGTCGGGCAGCTTGTAGGCATAGCGCGCCGGGCCCGCGAAATATTCCGCATAGGCGCCGTTGCACACGAAGCCGATATAGTTCTTGCCCTTCACCTCGCGGCACAGGTGCTCCAGGCCCTGCCGGCACATGTCGCAGCGGCCGCAATACATGTTGGCCCAGAAGGTCACGCGGTCGCCCCTGGCGAAATGGCTGTCGCCCGGGTCCACCACGACCCCGCAAAACTCGTGCCCCATGCGGTAGTCCGGGATCGGCTCGTCGCTCCAGCCGGCTCCGGCCTTCCACATGTGCACGTCACTGCCGCACACGCCGCAGGCGCTGACCCTGATGAGGATCATGCCCGGGGCAAGCTCGGGCATGGCGACCTCCCTGACCTCGATCTTTTCCGGGCCGACGAGCACCGCGGCCTTCATGGTCTTTTGCATGGCTTTCCCCAGGGTGCGCGCCGCTACTTGCCGTTGTACTGCTCGTCCGTGACCTTTTCCATCCATTCCACGACCTTGCCGGGCTCCTTTTCCTCGCAGATGGAGATGTGGGTCATGCCCGTCTCGGGGCTGGCGCCGTGCCAGTGCTTGACGCCCACGGGGCAGATGATGATGTCGCCGGCCTTCACTTCCTGCACGGGCTTGCCCCATTCCTGCGTGCGGCCCACGCCCTCGGTGACGAGCAGCACCTGGCCCACGGGATGCACATGCCAGTTGGAACGCGCCCCGGGCGCGAAGGTGACGCTGCCGCCGCTGGAGCGCATGGCGTTGTTGGCCGGATAGAGCGGCGTGATGGTCACGTCGCCGGTGAAGATGCTGTCCGCGCCTTTCACGGACTTCAGCTCTTCCTTGCGGATGATGGACTGGGCGGGCGCGTCGTCCGCAAAGGATGGGGCCGCAAAGGCGAACACCAGAAGGGCCGAAAGGATGGCGCCGAAAATCGCATGCCGCATGGTCTGCTCCTTGTGTTGGACTCGTTTGTGAGGGTCGAGGGAGCCGGGGCTTTGCCCCGGGGCTTCGCCGGCATATATAAGAAGCGGCACCGCCGCCGGGCAAGGCCGCTTTTCGGCAAAAAATTGCCATTTTCCTTCATCCGGCTTGCGGGGGCCGCGGGCGGTGCTACCATGCCGCCACGGGGAGGCGAGGAGGACATGAGCAACGAGGACAGGGAAAGGATAGCCCGCGCGGGCCAGGAATTGAAGCGCGCGCTCTTGGCGCGCTTGCCCGGGGACGGCATTTGGCCCACGGCCATCCCGGGCGTGTTCATGGCGCGCCGCGACCATGCGGGCATCTCCGAGCACCGTTTCGACCAGCCGCTGGCCTCGCTCCTCGTGCAGGGCAGCAAGAGGACGCTCTACGGCGCCGAGGAGCACACGCTCGTGGAGAACCAGCTCCTCCTCGTGGGCATGGACATGCCGAGCTCTTCGCAGATACTTGAGGCCAGCCCCGAAAAGCCGCTGCTGACGCTCTTTTTCCACATCAACCGCCAGATGGTCGGCGACCTCATCCTCCAGCTCGGCTGGAAGGAGCGCCTGAGCCCGCACACGCCGGGCATTTCCATCGCGGACGCAGGCCCGGACCTCATGGAAACGCTCGTGCGCGTGACGCATATCCTCGACGCGCCGGAGCAGGTCCCGGTGCGCGGCGAGCTGGCCATGCGGGACCTGCACTACCTGCTGCTCGCCGGGCCGCAGGCGGACGTGCTCCACGCCATCTACGGCAGCGGCCGCTACGGGCGGCAGCTTTTCGCGGCCATCGGCTATCTGCGCGAGCATCTGGACGCGCCCGTGAGCCTCGCCGAGCTCGCGCGGGCGGTCTATATGTCGGAATCCACGCTCTACCGCTCGTTCAAGACGCTCACGGGCCTGAGCCCGCTGCAGTATTACAAGC
>CAMWVJ010000192.1 GCA_947177645.1 uncultured Desulfovibrio sp. | reverse complement strand
TTGGGATTGCGGCCCTGCTTGGCCGAGCCGCCGGCCGAATCGCCCTCCACGATGAACAGCTCCGACTCGCCCGGGTCCTTGCTCTGGCAGTCGGCGAGCTTGCCGGGCAGCGAGTTGTCCGAAAGCGCGCCCTTGCGGCGCACCAGCTCCTTGGCGCGCCGGGCCGCGTCGCGGGCGCGGGCCGCGTCCAGCGCCTTGTCGATGATCAGGCGCACGTCGCGCGGATTTTCCTCAAAAAACACGTTCAGCCGGTCATAGGTGAGGCCGGCCACGAGGCCCGCCACCTCGGAATTGCCGAGCTTGGTCTTGGTCTGGCCCTCGAACTGCGGCTGGGGCAGCTTGACGCTGACCACGGCCGTCAGGCCCTCGCGCACGTCATCGCCGGAAAGGGCCGTGTTCTTGAGCTTTTTCACGAGGTCCGGCTGGCCCTTGATATAGCCGTTGATGGCCCTGGTGAGCGCCGTGCGGAAGCCCACGAGGTGGGTGCCGCCTTCCTTGGTGCGGATATTGTTGGCAAAGGTGAGGATATTTTCCTTGTAGCCCGCGTTGTATTGCAGGGCGAAATCCACGCTCACGCTGTCCACCACGCCGTCGCCCGAGATGACCGGGTGGATGCCCTGCTCGCCGGAATTGAGGTCGCCCACGAATTGCCGGATGCCGCCCTCGGCGTGGAAGATGTGGCTCTCGCCGGTGCGCTCGTCAATGCACTCGATGGTGAGCCCGCTGTTGAGATAGGCCAGCTCCTCAAAGCGCTTTTTCAGCGTCTCGAAGGAAAATTCCAGCACCTCGAAGATCTCTTCGTCCGGCTTGAAGCGCACCGTGGTGCCGTGGCCCTCCACGCCCTCGCCGATGACGGCGAGCGCATCCTGCGGCACGCCGCGCGAATAGTGCTGCCGGTAGCGCCGCCCCTCGCGCCGCACGGTGACGGTAAGCTCTTCGGAAAGGGCGTTGACGCAGGACACGCCCACGCCGTGCAGGCCGCCCGAGACCTTGTAGCTCGTATTGTCAAACTTGCCGCCCGCATGGAGCTTGGTCATCACCACCTGCACCGCGGGCACGCCTTCCTTGGGATGGATGTCCACCGGGATGCCGCGGCCGTCGTCGCGCACGGTGACGGAATTGTCCGCATGCAGGGTGACGGTGATCTTGGTGCAATAGCCGGCCATAGCCTCGTCGATGGAATTGTCCACCACCTCGTACACGAGATGATGGAGCCCGCGCGCGTCCGTGGAGCCGATATACATGGCCGGGCGCTTGCGCACGGCCGACAGGCCCTCGAGGATGGTGATGGACGAGGCGTTGTAGCCGGAGGCGCCCGAAGCCGCGGGGGCGGCGGGCGTTCCGGGCGTGGCGGGGAGCTGGCTTTGCGACATGGTTCCTTCCTTCAGGGCGAAACAGAAGCGGCGTAAACCAAAAACCGAACGGACGGCCTACACGTCGTCCTCGGAATAGTAGGCCGCCTCGGAAACCTTCATGGGCATGATGATGACCGTATAGTCCGGGTCTTCGGCGCCGCGGATGCCGCACGGCCCCTCCGGCCCGGTGAGGGTCATGTCCACGCGCGGCGAAACGAAGTGCGAGAACACGTCCATGAGGTTGCGCGTGGGAAAGGCGATGCGGCTGATGCTGCCGTCATAGCGCACTTCCAGATTTTCCTGCGCCGAGCCCACGTCGGCGCCCTGGGCGGAGAGGCGCGCCTCGTCCCGGGCAAGGTCAAAATAGACGCAGCGGTCGCTTTCCGTATTAAAGATAAGGATGCGTCCGAGGGCGTCCATCCCCTCCTTGCGGTCAAGGTCGAGCACGCTGGCACCCTCGTCCTCGAGGCGGGCCATGAAGACCGTGTAATCGGGATAGTCGTAGAGCGCCCGGGGCAGGCTCAGGGTCTCGGCGCGGTCGAGGCGGCGCAGGTAGAAGCGCTTGTCCGTGAGGTTGAGCTCGATCTCGTCCTCGCCGAGCCATTTGCGGATATCGGGGAGATACTTTTTCTGGATGAGCACGCCGGCTTCGGGGAGGCGCGCCGCGAGCTCGTCATGGGTGATGGTGACGAGCGCGAACTGGTGGCCGTTGAGGCCGCACACGTCGATGCGGCCCTCGCCCCGGGGCTTGAGGCACAGGCAGGCAATGGCGTCCATGGCGTCGTCGTCGCTGATGCAGAAGCTCACGCGGTCGAGCAGGCCGGAGAGGATGTCGGCCGACCAGATGACCGCGTTCTCCTCGGGAAATTCGGAAAAGTTCTGGAACCACTCGGGCCCGTTCACGGGCAGGCGGTAGGAGCGCCGCCCCTGCTCGAGGAGCAGGGTGCCCGCGTCGTCAAGGCTCAGGTGGAGCACGCCCGAGGGCAGCTGGCGCACGAGGTCCACGAAGGAGCGGCCCTGCACGCCGATGAGGCCCGGCTCCGCCACTTCGGCGGGATAGGTACCGGTAAACTCGATATTGGCGTCCGTGCTCATGAGCGAAAGCCCGTCCTCGCCGGCGCGGAGCCAGATGGAGCGCAAATAGGCGGCGCCCGCCTTGGAGGGGATGATGGCCGCAGCCTTTTGCAGGCCCTCGATGATCTGCTCTTTGTTTACGGCAAGTTTCATATGATTGTCCTTGTTATTGGGGGTGAACCTTTGTGCTTAACTGCGGCAGCCTGTTGAAATTGCGGGAAAATTTCCGTCCATTCCTGCGCACGGCCTGCGCACGGGGCGCACAGCCCGCGGGTGCGTCCGTGGCGTGACGCGCCCTTGGGGACGCTCAGGGCACCGTATTTTCCAGCTCTGTCACCAGGGTGTGCACAACTTTGTCCGTATCCAGCAATTTGCGAATTTTCTTCACCGCATGGATGACCGTGCTGTGGTCGCGCCCGCCAAAGGCGCGGCCGAGCTCAGGATACGAGAGCCCGAGCTTGCGCCGGCAGAGATACATGGCCACCTGGCGGGCGAGCACGAGATCCGGGCGGCGGCGCGTGCCGAGCACGTCTTCTGCGCGCAGGTTGAAACCCCGCGCCACAAAACCCACGATCTCGCGGCAGCCCGCCGGCCGCACGCTGCCCCCGGTGCGCACGATGTTCTCAAGGTCCGCCTGCAGGGGAGGCCGGCCATTGAGCTGGGCAAACGCCTCCACCTTGCGCAACAGGCCCTGGAGCAGGCTGAACTGCACGCAGCGCTGCGCGAGATAGAGCAGTTGCTCGCGCGTGAGCGGGAGCTCGCGCTCGCGCACGGCGCGCTGGAGATAGCGCAGGCGCACGTCGAGGTCGGGCTCCAGCAGCTCCAGCACGAGGCCGCTTTCAAGGCGGCTGCGCAGGCGCGCCTCAAGGCGGGCAAGCTCCCGGGCCGGGCCGGCGTGGGCGAACACGAGCAGGCGCCCGGCGGGCCGGCCGTCCATCAGGGCCGCGAGGCTGCGCTGCCAGCGCGGTTCGCCGGCCAGGTCCTGCATGTCGTCCAGCAGGAGGGCGTGGCACTCGTGCCAGAAGCGTTCCGCGCGCCCTTGCACAGGGCCGGCGCCCCCTTCGTCAAGGCCGCCGCAAAATTTCGCCGCGCCGCACAGGGTAATGCCCTCCGGCCCGAGGCGGCGCGCCAGCGTGGCCGCCATGGCCGTGAGCAGCTGCGTCTTGCCCGTGCCGCTCTTGCCGCAAAACACCAGGGCGGCCCCGCCGGCCGGGGCGCCCTCGGCCGCGGCTTTTTTGGCCGTTGCCAGGGGGAACGCGTTTTTGGCGTTGACAATGAAGCGGCCAAAAGCGTCTTCGGCCGGCATATCTGCGTCCGGCGCAGTTTCGGCCGGGAAACCTGTTTCCGGGGCGCGCACGGCCTCTTCGGCCAGCCTGGGGGCCTCACGTGGCGCGAAAAGCCCGGCCGGGCCGCCCGGCGCCTCCTCA
>CAMWVJ010000191.1 GCA_947177645.1 uncultured Desulfovibrio sp. | reverse complement strand
CGGCCGCAGAGTATCCGCCTGCTGTTTGCCCTTTGCGGGGGCGCAAGCAGTCTAGCGGGCCGCTCATTGGGGCGCAACTCCCAGGCATGTCATGGAGCCAAGAGACAGAGAGATCAGGTGCGGCCAGTGCAACAAGCTGCTGGCCCGGGGCTGGGCGCGCGACGCCCACATTGTCCACAAGTGCCCCCGATGCGGGGCGTACAACACCTTGCGGGCCTTGCCTCCCAAGCCCGCCGAGCCCGCGAAAGCAGGCTAGTCTAACCCTTGAGGGCCGCGAGCCCCTGCCGCGCAGGCCGGGAGCCTCTTCTGGAGGTTCCATGCCCGCACAACGCAAGCCTTACCATCCCCCGGCCTTGAGCGCGTATTTGCCGCCCGCCGGGGACGCCCCGGGCTATCTCATGGGCGCCACAGGGCCGCAAGGCTTTGGCAGCGCCGCCTTGTACGTGGCGCAGATCCCCGGGCGCCTCGCGCGTGAGGTCATTTTGCGCCACCACTACAGCCACAGCATAGTCAACAACAGTTATATCCACCTGGGCGTCTACCGCGAGGGCGCCTTTGAGGGCGTGCTGCAATGGGGCTACGCGCTCCAGCCCGCGCGGGCCGGCAAGGTCGTCGCGGGCACGGTGCAGGGGCAATACCTGGAGCTCAACCGCATGTGGCTTTCGGACGACGCGCCGCGCAACAGCGAGAGCCGCGCCATAAGCTACGCCCTTAAATACATACGCCGGGCCTGCCCTGGCGTGGCGTGGGTACAGTCCTATGCAGACGAGCGTTGCAAGGGCCTGGGCGTGGTGTACCAGGCGTGCAGCTTTCTCTACCTGGGCGCCCATCTTACCACCTTTTATGTGCTGGACGGCGAGATCTACCACAAGATTGCCGCCACAGCCCGCGGCCGCGGCGGCCGCTCGGCATACCTGCGCGCCAACATGCACCGCGCCCAAAAGGTGCAGTGGCGCCAATTCAGGTATGTCCGCTTTCTCAAGAGCGACTGGCGGCGCCGCCTGCGCCTGCCCGTGCAGCCCTATCCCAAGCCGGGCGCCACAGTCTTAGACCCCTTCATGGGCGCCGCTTCCGTGGGCGAGGCGTGCGTGGCCACGGGGCGCAGCTACATGGGCATCGAGCTTTCGCCGGAGTATTACGCCATAAGCCGGGAGCGGCTTGCCGGGCTTACGGCAGGGCAGGGCGAGGACTAGCAGGCCTGCAGGGCGGCGATGACGATACCCACGATGCGGGCGTCGTCGCGCCCTGTGATGTTGATGTCCTGGTAGGCGGGATTCTCCGGGCGCAGCAACACGCGGCCGCGGCCACGATAGAGGCGCTTGACCGTGACCTCGCCGTCCAGGGCAGCAATGACGATCTTCCCCGAGGGCGCGTCTTCGGCTTTCTCGACCAGCAGGAGGTCTCCGGGCATGATGCCTGCGCCAAGCATGGACTCGCCATTGACGCGCAAAAAATAGGTTTTTTCGGGGTGAGGTATTACCAGGTCGTCAAGCCTGACCTTGGGCGGATCTATGGCGCTCATGGGCCTGATTTTTAATGCCCTGACGCCTCACGCGCAAGCCCGGATTTTTTTCGCGTCAAAATTCGTGCCAATGCTCGCCAAGGCCAGCAAAAAAATTTTCAAATTGCGTTTCGTTTTTTTCAAATTGCGTTTCGCGTTACATCGGCATCAAGCGTGGCGCCCCCATCGACCGCGTGTTTCAATCCACGCGTCCCGTGGGGGACGCGACCCCCCCATTGGAGGCGCACGTGCTGCCGGAAGAGGTTTCAATCCACGCGTCCCGTGGGGGACGCGACCGTAGCAAGTCGCGGTGTCGTAGCCTTGCGCTCGGTTTCAATCCACGCGTCCCGTGGGGGACGCGACGGTTTGGCTTGGATTTCCATATATTCCAAGCAAATAGATGCGCTTTTCCGACGACCTCCCGAATTTCCTGCCCAATAGGCGCAGTCTTGCGCCCTCTGATGATAAGTCTCAAACCATTTCAGTAAATTGCCCTGCGCGAGATCCGCAGGGATTTTTCCGCGGGCTTCAGGTGCTCGCGGGGGGCCGCTCAGAAAATCAGCGGCCCTTCGGGGTCATAGGCGGCCTTGGCGCCCACGTGTTCCACGCGACCGCGCCAGTGATTGCCGAGCATGTAGAAGCGCAGACTGTCCTTTTCCTCGTCCATTTCCGCCACCAGGGCGGCGCGCAGCTTCAGCCACTGGGCGTAGTCCACGAGGCATTCAAACACCGAAAACTGCACCCGCTGGCCCCAGCTGGTGCAGAGTTTTGCGATGCGCCGCAGGCGCCGGCGCCCGGCCGCGTCTTCCGTATTCACGTCATAACTCACGACAACGAGCACGCTTCACCTCATGGCAAAGGGCGGATAGGCATCCATCTCCCCCCGGATAAAGCGGGCAAGCAGCCGGGCCTGCATGTGGCAGAGCAGGCCCACCGGCATGCGCTCCTTCAGGAAGGGATGCTCCATCTCCTCGCGCTTGCGTTCCTGCCAGGCCGCCAGCACTTGCTTGCGGGCCTTGTCCTTGAGGATATAGCCACCCACTTCTGTGCGCACGAAGTCCGCGGGCTGGATCTGGCGGCGGTTGATGAGCGTCAGGCAGAGCCGGTCAGCGAGATAGGGCCGGAACTCCTCCATGAGGTCGAGCGCCAGGCTCGGGCGCCCGGGGCGCTCCCGGTGGAGGAAGCCCACGCCCGGGTCGAGCCCCACGCCCTCAAGGGCGCTGCGCGCATCGCCGGCGAGCAGGGTATAGAAAAACGAGAGCAGGCAGTTCACCTCATCGCGCGGCGGCTTGCGGCTCCTGCCGGCAAAGCGCATGCGCTCGCGCAGTTCCGGTTTGATGAGGAGCGCAAAAGCCCCGAAATAGCAGTGCGCCGCGTCGCCCTCCATGCCGCGCACCGTTTCGAGGTCATGCGGGACCGCCAGCCGGCGCAGGATACGCCCCAGCTTCTCCGCCGCCTCGGCGAGGCCCGGTTCCGCGCTGTTGCGCGCCTGGCGCAGCAGCACTGTCCGGCAATTGGCCACCTTGCCGATGACGAAGAAGCGCGCCAGATCCGCGCTGGCCCCGGGCGCATCGGCCATGCGGTACTGCGCCCGCCTGAGCAGCACATTGCCCGTGGTGGGGCCGTGCATGGCCGCCATGAAGCGGCCGTTCTCCGTAAGCCACGTCACGGAGACGCCCAGGCGCGCGCAATGCTCGAGCAGATATTGGCTGCACGAGACACGCCCGAAGCAGACGATCGATTGCAGGGTATGCAGGGGGACCTTGCCGAGCGGCTTCTTGTCCAGCCGCAGCTCCACGCATTCTCCTTCCTTGGAGAGCCAGGTGTCCTGTGTGGTGACAAAGAGGGTGTTGAGATACCGCTTCACGCGCCCTCCTCGCAGAGGCGCCGCACATAGGCCGAAGCGCGCCCGGCTGTGAGGCCGGGCAGGCAGCTCCGGTGGAGCGAGCAGGCGTCGCAGACCGGGCGCTCCACGGGCGGCGGCGTGATGCCCGCTTCGAGCATGGCCCGGCCGGCGCGGGCGACCTCTTCCGTCCGGGCGCGCAAGCCCGCGTCGAAACTTACCACATGGCGGCGCCGCGCCTCGTCATAGAAGAGCGCGCCTTCCGGGATGGCCGTGCCGAGCATTTCCTCCAGACACAGGGCCTGCCCGCAGAGCTGAACTTCGTCCGCGTCCGAGCCGGCACGCGGCCTGCCCTTCTTGTATTCCACGGGATAGGGCGCCCAGCCTCCGGGCGCCCGGCGGAACTCCACGACATCGGCCCTGCCGTGGAGCCCCCCCCCGGCGCCCCGCCGCGCAAAGGGCCGGGCCCCCATCACCCCCGCGCGCCAGCCGCGCCCCCCCGCGGGGGGGGGTTG
>CAMWVJ010000190.1 GCA_947177645.1 uncultured Desulfovibrio sp. | reverse complement strand
CTCGGTCGAGTACTTAAGTACACTCCCGTCGAAAATTTTTATCTTCCTTGCCAGCGCCGAAAAATCTTATTTTTTAGGATCCTTCCGGCACCAGCACCCGTCTTCCGCTTCGCTCCAGACGGAATGAAGGAATTTCCGTCCCCTTATCGGAGAATTATGCCCGAGGAGAGGCGCATGAACATCCTTGTCCTGCACGGCGTCAACCTTAATATGTTCGGCCGGCGTGACCCGGCGCACTACGGCACGGCCACCCTGGCCGACATCGACGCGGCCCTCGCCGCCCTGGCGGCGGAGCTCGGGGTGGGGCTTGCCACTTTCCAGACCAATTACGAGGGCGCCATGGTGGAGCGCATCCACGCCGCCCTCGACGACGGCACGGACGCCGTGGTCATCAATGCCGGCGCCTGGACGCACACAAGCCACGCCATCGCCGACGCGCTCGCCATCCTCACCGTGCCCGTGGTCGAGGTGCACATGTCCAACGTACATGCGCGCGAGCCCTTCCGGCACGAGAGCGTGCTCTCCCGCGTCGTTGCAGGCAGCATCGCGGGCTTTGGTGTGGAGAGCTATTTGCTCGGCCTGCGCGCGGCCGTGGCGCTGGCGGGCCGCGCCCTGCGCTGAGGCGCCCGGCCCATTCCCCTCCCCGGGGCGGGGGCTGGATTTTCGTTCGTGCTTCCTGTACGGTGACGGGAAACGCGGTGTTTTGCCTTCCCGGTTGTATAACCTGCGACCAGTTTCGGAGTTGCCATGATGAATGCCATCTCCCTTGGCCGGATGCGCGATGCGGACTTCACCCGCGAGGTGGAGGAGCGCAGCGGCCAGGACATCTCCACCTGTTACCAGTGCGGCAACTGCACGGCCGGCTGCCCGGCGGGCTTCGTCTATGACCGCCAGGTGAACCAGATCATGCGCGGCGTCCAGCTCGGCCTCAAGGAGCAGGTGCTCAAGTCCAATGCCGTCTGGTTCTGCCTCGGCTGCTCCATGTGCAGCCTGCGCTGCCCCAACAATATCGACGTGGCCCGCGTCATGGAGACCCTGCGCCACATGGCGCGCCACGAGGGCGACGTGACCGTGCCCAGGGTGGAGAAGTTCTGGCTCTCCTTCCTCGATACGGTGCGCGCCTTCGGCCGCACCTGGGAGATCGGCACCATGGCGCTTTACATGTTCCGCTCGCTCAGGCTCACCACCGACCTCGACCTCGCGCCCGCGGCGCTCAAGCGGCACAAGCTGCCCTTTATCCCGAAGTGCGCGCCCGACGAGGGCGCGGCCGCGGCCGGGCGCATCCTTTCGCGCTACAAGGAGCGGGCCAGGGCCAAGGGGGTGCGGCCATGAAGTTCGCCTATTATCCGGGCTGTTCGCAGGAAGGCTCGGCCCTTGATTACGGCAAGTCCACGGGCGCGCTCTGTGCGGCGCTCGGCATCGAGCTCGCCGAGATCCCGGGCTGGAGCTGCTGCGGCTCCACGCCGGCCCACGCCGTGGATACCCAGCTTTCCGCCGCGCTCTGCGCGCGCAACCTTGACCTTGCGGCGAAGGAAGGCGCGGACCAGGTGGTCACGCCCTGCCCGAGCTGCCTTTCCAACCTCAGGCTTGCGGCCGACCGCATGAAGGAGCCGGCCTTCCGCAAGGGCGTCAACGAGCTTCTGGACGCGCCCGCGGCCGAGATTCTCCCGGAGAGCACTTCGGTCATGCAGCTCATCGGGCGCGTCTATGACGCGGACACCCTGGCCGCCCGCGTGAAGAGCCCGCTCACGGGCATAAAGCTCGTGGCCTATTACGGCTGTCTCATGAGCCGCCCGGCTGACGTGATGCAGTTCGGCGACCCGGAAAACCCCACCCTCATGGAGACCCTGCTTTCCGCCTGCGGCGCGGAAATGGTGGAATTTCCGCTCAAGACGGTCTGTTGCGGCGCGTCCTTCGGCATCCCGGAGCGGCCGCTCACGGCGCGCAATTCCGGGCGCATCCTCGAGCTCGCGAGCCGGCTCGGCGTGGACGCCATCGCCGTGGCCTGTCCGCTCTGCCAGATGAACCTTGATCTGCGCCAGAAGCAGGCGGCCAAGGTCGAGGACGCCCATTTCCACATGCCGGTGCTCTATTTCACCCAGCTCATGGGCCTCGCCATGGGCATCGCGCCCGAGCACCTCGGTCTGGACCAGCTCTGCGTGAGCGCCGGGCCCCTCCTGCGCAAGATGGACGCCGCGCGCGCGGCCCAGGGCGCCAAGGGCACGGAAGCCAAGGGAGGCAAGGCATGAGAATCGGCGTTTTCGTCTGCCATTGCGGCAGCAATATCGCGGGCACCGTTGACGTGGCCCAGGTGGCCGAGCGCGCCCGCCAGTATCCCGATGTCGTCTACGCGGACGACCCCATGTACACCTGCGCCGAGCCGGGGCAGCAGGCTATTGAGCAGGCCATCCACGACTACAAGCTCGACGGCGTGGTCGTGGCCTCCTGTACGCCGCGCATGCACGAGCCCACCTTCCGCCGCACCGTGGAGCGCGCGGGCCTGAACCCCTACATGTTCGAGATGGCCAACATCCGCGAGCATGTCTCGTGGATCGGCAAGGACAAGGAGGCCAACACCAACAAGGCCGCCGAGCTCGTGCTCATGGCCGTGGAAAAGCTGCGCCGCAACCGGCCGCTCTCGCCCAAGGCCTTTGAGGTGACGAAGAAGGTGCTCATCATCGGCGGCGGCGTGGCCGGGACCCAGGCGGCCCTCGACTGCGCGGACGGCGGCGTGCCCGTCATCCTCGTGGAGCGCGAGGCCACCATCGGCGGCAAGATGGCCAAGCTCGACAAGACCTTCCCCACGGTGGACTGCTCGGCCTGCATCCTCGGCCCCAAGATCGTGGATGTTTCCCAGCATCCGCTCATCACGCTCTATGCGTACTCCGAGGTGGAGGACATCTCGGGCTATGTGGGCAATTTCACGGTGAAGATCCGCAAGAAAACGCCTTATGTGGACTGGAGCAAGTGCACGGGCTGCGGCGCCTGCACCGAGAAATGCCCGAGCAAGAAGACGCCCGACGCCTTCAACGAGTACATGGGCGACACCACGGCCATCAATATCGCCTTCCCCCAGGCCATCCCGAAAAAGGCGGTCATCAACGCGCCCTACTGCCGCAAGCTCACGAGCGGCAAGTGCGGCATCTGCGCCAAGGTCTGCCCCACGGGCGCCGTGGATTACGAGCTCAAGGACGAATACGTCACCGAGACCGTGGGCGCCATCGTGGCGGCCACGGGCTATGACCTCATGGACTGGTCCGTCTACGAGCAATATGGCGGGGGCCGCTACCCGGACGTTATCACCGGCCTCCAGTACGAGCGGCTGCTCAACGCCTCCGGCCCCACCGGCGGGCACGTGGTGCGGCCTTCGGACGGCCGCGAGCCCGAGAACGTGGTCTTCATCCAGTGCGTGGGCTCGCGTGACCGCTCCGTGGGGCGTCCCTACTGCTCCTCGTTCTGCTGCATGTACACAGCCAAGCAGGCCGTGCTCACCAAGGACCATTTGCCCAATTCCCATTCCTATATCTTCTACATGGACATCCGCGCCGCGGGCAAGCTCTATGACGAGTTCACGCGCCGCACCATGGAGGAATACGGCACCCACTACATCCGGGGCCGCGTTTCCGCCATCTACCCGGACGGCGAGGGCCGCTATGTGGTCATGGGCGCGGACACGCTCATGGGCGAGCCCATCGAGATCAAGGCCGACCTCGTGGTGCTCGCCGTGGGCATCCAGGCCAGCGCGGGCGCCGAAAAGCTGGCGGAAAAGCTGCGCATCTCCTATGACGCCTACGGCTTCTTCATGGAGAGCCACGTCAAGCTCAAGCCCGTGGAGACCAATACCGCCGGCGTCTTCCTCGCCG
>CAMWVJ010000189.1 GCA_947177645.1 uncultured Desulfovibrio sp. | reverse complement strand
GCCGGCCCCCGCCGAGGCCGGCTTGTGCCGCGGCCGTGCCGGTATTGGGGATGAAGACCTTGGGGCTGGCGCGCCTTGCCACGGCCTGGCCCACGCCGCTGGGCAAAAGATTGGCGAGCACGCTGGAATAAAAGCTCCCCATGGGATAGCAGATGGCGCTCGCCGTGCGCACATGCTCCGCAGCCACGGAGGAAAGCCGCGGGCGGCAGGGCGTGGGGGCGCCGGGGCCTGCGCCGTCATCCGCGTCGCGGCCGGGCTCATGCACGGTGAGCAGCAGGCGCGCCACCGGCGCGGCAAGCGCCTTGAATTCATGCTGGCCCACCACGAGGGTGCCGTCGGCGAGCTCCGCCGCGAGGTGCAGGCTTTCCTCCACGGTGGGGAGCACGGTGCCGCGCACATGGAGCAACTGGCTGAAGAGCGCGATGGGCGGGGTGAGGTCGCGCTTGTGGCGCAGGTAGCCGCCGGCGAGGAGCAGGTTGCCCAGCGAGGCAAGGCGCGGGTCGAAACTTGCGGGCATGCGGCGCAGGAAATGGCCGAGATGGAGCCGGAAGGCCCGGGCATAGGCTTCGGGCATGGTGCGCCAGACGGGGTGGACCGCCTGCCCCATGGCGCTGAGGCGGCCGCGCAGTTCTTCGGGGTCGCCCTCGGCCGGGAGCCGCGCGGTGAAGAAGTCCAGCGCCGCTGGGGGCACCGCGTCGGCGTCGGCGAGGGCGACTAGGCGGTTGCGGATGTCGCCCACGGCCGGCATGGCGAAGGCCCGGCGGAGGGCCGCGGAACTGCCGCCCGAATCAAAGGTGGTGAGCAGGTGCACGGAATGGCGCGTGCGGGAGGCGAGGGCGCGGCTCGTGGCGCGCAGGGCCGTGCCGCCGGAAAAGAAGAGCGGCCGCGCGTCCGCAGGGTTGGCGTTGGCGGCCGCGGCAGGGGGAGGGGCGTCCGTCCCGGGCGCCATCACGCGCCGCCTTTGCGCTTTTTGCGCGTGGCGAGCGGCTCGTTGGGGCTGCCGTCGGTAAGGCCCAGTTCTTTCAGCTTGAGGTAGATGAGCCGGCCGATCCAGGCGTCGGTGGCGGCGTATTCGATCTGGCGCTGCGAAAGATCCATGAGGCTCCAGTTGGAGCATTGCGAGCCCTTGGAGATGCGCCAGCCGAAGAGGCTCGCCGCGAGCGTGCGCAGGCCCTGGTTGGGCAGCTTGTGCGCCCGCGCCACCTGCCCCAGGTCCACGAGGCCTGCGGGCGTGAAGGGGTGGATGCGGGCCAGCGCCAGCATGTCGTCGCCGATGCTCACGCCGGTCTTGATGATCGTGGGCGAGGCGAGCAGCTTCGCGCAGGCTTCGCCGAAGGGCAGCCAGCCGAGCTGGACGAGATAGACCGTCTTCGCCGTGGCGATCTGGATGAGCGAGGGCGCGTTGAGCTTGCCCTTGCGGAAGGTGGGCCGCGTCTCGGTGTCGAAGCCCAGGATGCCGTCGGCGCGCATGTCCGCCTCGGCGCGCGCCCAGGCCTCGGGGGTGCGCACCACCTCCACCGGCCCCTCATAATGGCGCAGGGGCATGGCGTTGATCTCTTCGCTCGTGGGGCGGCGGGAAAGTTCCGTGAGGTCCATGTCACTTGCCGATGCAAAAGTGCGCGAAAATGCGGTCCAGTACTTCCGCGGCGGTGCCCAGGCCCGTGACCTCGCCGAGCGCGGCCGCGGCCGTGTCCAGTCGGGCGAGGCAGCAATCATGGGGCTGGCCGGCGCGGATGTCGGCGGCAAGGGCCGTGAGTTCCTCAAGGGCGCGCTCAAGGGCCAGCGCCTGCCGGGCATTGGGCGCCAGCGCGCCTTCGGCCGGGGGCGCGGTGTCCAGCAGTTGCGCGCGGGCGAGCGCCGCCAGCTCTTCCACATGGGCGCCCGTGGCCGCGCTCACCCTGAGCGCCGGGAGCTCGGCCGCCCAGGCCGGGGGCCACGCGCCGGCGCCTTCGGGCGCGCAGACATCGCACTTGTTCCAGACGAGGAGCGCGGGCACGCCCGCGTCTGCGGCGAGGGCGAGTATTTCCGCCGTCACAGGGTCCGGACAATCCGCGGCGCGGGCGCCGGCCTCGCCAAGGCGCTCGCCGTCGACCACCACGAGCACAAGGTCGGCCGCGGCCAGGCGCTCGCGGGTCAGGGCCATGCCCAGGGCCTCCACCGTATCGGCGGCTCCCTCGTCATTGCGCAGGCCAGCGGTATCCACAAGGCGCACGGGGAGGCCCCCGAAATCGCACGGCTCCTCCAGAAAATCGCGCGTGGTGCCGGGTATGGCCGTGACGAGCGCCCTGTCGCGCCCCAAGAGCGCGTTGAGCAGGCTGGACTTGCCGGCATTGGGCGCGCCCGCCAGCACCACCTGCGCGCCGTCCTGCATGAGGCGGCCGCGGCGCTTGCCCGCGAGCAGGCGCCGCACGGACGCGGCCACAGCATCCACGGCCGTGGCGAAGGCCGCAGGCTCAAGCGAGGGCACCTCGTCGTCGGGAAAGTCCACGCCAAGGGCCGCATGGGCGCGCAAATCCTCCAGCTCTTCGCGCAAGCTGGCGGTCTGCCGGCCGAGCTGGCCGTCGAGCCGGTTGAGGCCATGGCGCGCGGCCTCGCGCGAGGGCGCGGCGATGAGTTCGGCCACGGCCTCGGCCTGGGAGAGGTCGAGCCGGCCGTTTTCGAAGGCACGGCGCGAAAACTCGCCGCGTTCAGCCTGGCGCGCGCCGAGCGAGAGCACGCTCGTGAGCGCTTCCTCGAGGAGGAAGGGGCCGCCGTGGCAGTGGATCTCGGCCATGTCTTCGCCGGTGAAGGTGCGCGGGCCGGGCATGAACACGGCGAGCACGTCGTCGAGCTCTTCCCCGTGCCTGTCCAGCATGCGGCCGCGGTGCAGCCGCCAGGGCTCGAAATTCTCAAAGCCCGGCGCAAGGGAAAGGAAGACGCGCGCCAGCACCTCCTTGGCCCTGGGCCCGGAAATGCGCACGATGCCGATGCCCCCGGCGCCCGGCGGCGTGGCTATGGCGGCGATGGTGCTCATGCGCCCTCCCGGAATGGGCCGCTAGGCGCCCTCGGGCCGGCGCCGCGAAATGACCACCCGCTTCAGGGGGCCATCCCCGGAGCTTCGGGTCTGGAGGTCGTCCGCATCCTGAAGGGCAAGGTGGATGATGCGCCGATGGTAGGAGGAAAGCGGCCGCGTGGAATAGGGGCGCCCGGTGGCGCGGGCCTTTTCGGCCAGGCTCAGGGCCACGGCGCGCAATTTCTCGTCCTGGCGCAGGCGGTAGTCGCCGATGTCAAGCTGTACGCGCACGGCCGCGTTCATGCCGTGCGAGACCATGCGCGAGGCGAGGTACTGCAAGGCCGCCAGCGTCTGCCCCTCGCGGCCGATGAGCAGGCCGGCCTCGCCGCTCCAGTCCACATTGGCGCGCACGCGGCCGTCCTCCACGCGCACGATCACGGGCACGCGGCCGCCGGTGATGGGCCGCACCAGCTCCTTGACCGTCTCTTCGGTGAGGCTCTGGAGGCGTTCCGCGTCCAGCTCTTCCAGCGGGGTGCGCGGCAGGCCCTCGGGCGCGTCGTCGGCGTCGAGGTCAGGCGCGGGCGAGCCAGCCGGTGCGTGGGCCGCGTGGGAAGTGTGGGTGACAGGCGAAGCGTGGGGGGCCGGCGAAGTGTGGGCGCCCGGAGCCGGTGCCGGGCTTTCCTCCGCCACGTCCTCGGGGGCCGGCGTGCGGGGCGCCGGCCGGGAAGCAGCGGCGCGCCTTGGCTGCGGGCGCCCTGTGGGGCGAGTGGGGCTTGAGCTTTCCGGCTCTTCCGCCGGTGAGGCGCTCTCGGTGCCCTTGACCTTGGACTCAGGCTCCGCCGGCGCGGCTTCGGGCGCCGGCGTTTCCTTTTCCCCGGCGCGCGCGTCGGGCGCGTCATCTCTGTCTGCCTTGTG
>CAMWVJ010000188.1 GCA_947177645.1 uncultured Desulfovibrio sp. | reverse complement strand
TTTTATATCTGACCGGTTTCACCGGGGGGGCTAGACGCTGGGGGGGCCGGCCGGGGCACCCCGCGGCGCGGGGCCCCCGCCGGGCCAGCTCTTCAACATGGTCGTCATTACCCTGACGCTCGGCTTCTTCCTCGGCAATGCGCCTGTGGATGCCGTAACACTCCCGGCCTTCATGCGCTGCATGCGGGTGGATCTGGTCATTTTCTGCCTCTGCAACCTCGCTGCGGTGTGGTGCGTGCTGGCGCGGAACAGGAACTGATTTTCCCGCAATGCCGGGGGCTTGGAGGCAACTTGCGCGCGGACTGTAAAAAGCATAAAAAAAGTCTAAAGTTTTGCCGCCCATGGCCGTAAAGAGCTGCAGGATGGTGTCTCATGCCTGATATGCGCAGCCTGCAAATGCGGATCATGCTCCAGAGCTATGAGCAGCAACTGCTCGCGGCCCGCCGGCTGGCGCGTTTCCGCGTCAAGCGGCGTCTGGCCGCCGGCGAGAAGCCCCAGGACCCGGACCCTTCCGTCAATCGCCGTGTCTTTGTGGAAAAAGTGGCACGGGAATTGTATGAGACCCTCATATTCACGGGAAGCGCCAATCCCGTGGTGGAGGACATCCGCGCGGAGCTTAGCGAGGCCATGGGCCTCGAAGTGGGCTTCACCTACCCGCCGGGGGCGCGGCTCCGCATCGTGGCCATTGAGCCGGAAGGCCAGCGGCCCCTCACCGCGGAGGAAGAGCGGCGCGCACGGCATGCCCTGTGGCGCATCACGCGCCAGAAAGTTGACCAGAGCATGCTGGAGAAGCCCGAAAGGGCCGAAGCCGTCTGCTGAAAAGCCCGGGCGCCGGGCGTGGGACGGCGCGAAGCATGAGACCCGCCGCAGGGCAAAAGCCCTGCTGAAGGAGCAGAGAATGGAAATCCGCAATGCCGGCATGGGCTATCCGCTGCTTGACCCTTATGCGAACAGCTCCGCGGCCAACGCGGCGGAGAAAAGCGGCGAGACCGCCGCGGGCCGGGCGAAGCCGGCCGAGGAGAACAGCTCCGGCGGCGACACCATCAGCGTTTCGCGCGACGCCCTCCTGCTCACCGAGGCGCGGCGCACGGCCCAGAACACGCCGGACGTGCGCGCCGACCGCGTGGCGGAGCTGCGTGCGCAGGTGGCCAACGGCACCTACACCATCGACGCCCAGGCCATCGCCGAGAGCCTGGTGCGCGAGGAGCCTTCGCTCTTCCGCATCGTGTGAACGTGCGCTCCACCTCAGTCACAAAAATTTGCCAAAAAGACGGCCGTTCCTTTGGGAGCGGCCGTTTTTTATTTTAGGCATGGTTTCTGCATAATGGGGGCAAGCACAGCCAGAGCGCCGCTTTCCAGACCCGCCGGATGAGGGCGGGAAGACCGCAATCTCAGGACTATCAGGCCATGGGCCGGCGGCGCGGAGGGAGTATCCATGCAATCGTTCTTCAAGATTTTGACGCCGCTGTTCCGCTGCCTGTGGGCGCTTGCCCTCGCCGTGAGCATCCTTGGCTGGTCCGCGCCGGCGGAGGCCGTGCGCATCAAGGACATCGCCACCTTCTCCGGCGTGCGCGACAACCAGCTCATCGGCTACGGCCTCGTGGTGGGCCTGGCGGGCACGGGCGACAAGAAGGATTCGGCCTTCACCATGAGCTCCATGAAGAACATGCTCGACCGCATGGGCATCGGGCTCAATTCTTCGGCGCTCAAGGTCAAGAACGTGGCCTCGGTCATGGTCACGGCGCGCATGCCCGTCTCCTCCAAGCCGGGCACGCGGCTCGACGTGACCGTCTCCTCCGTGGGTGACGCGACCTCGCTGCTCGGCGGCGTGCTGCTCCAGACGGCGCTCAAGGGCGTGGACGGCAAGACCTATTGCCTCGCCCAGGGCGCGCTCACCGTGGGCGGCTATTCCGTCAACGGCGAGGCGGCCACCACTTCCAAGAACGTGAGCACCGTGGGCCTCATCCCGGGCGGCGGCATCGTGGAGCGGGCCATCCCCTTCGAGTTCAACCAGCAGGACAAGCTCACCCTCAACATGCGCGTGGGCGACTTCACCACGGCGCAGCAGATCGCCGAGCGCCTGAACACGGCCATGGGCGGCTCCTTCGCGCGCGCCGTGGACGCCATGAGCGTGAGCCTCGACGTGCCGCCGCAGTACCGCAACAATCTCGTCCCGCTCATGGCCTCGGTGGAAAACCTCGAGGTCACGCCCGACACCGCGGCCAAGGTGGTGGTTGACGAAAAGACCGGCACCGTCGTCCTCGGCAAGGATGTGCGCATCACGCGCGCGGCCGTGGCCCACGGCAACCTGCAAATCACGGTGCAGGAGAACGAGCAGGTCTCGCAGCCCGGGCCCTTCTCGCAGGGGCAGACCGTGGTCACGCCCGAGACGGACATCAATGTCCGCGAGGAGAGCCGCCGCCTGCACATGGTGGAAGGCGCCACCCTGCAGGAGCTGGTGGACGGCCTCAACGCCATCGGCGCCACCCCGCGCGACCTGATTTCCATCCTGCGCAGCTTGCAGGTTTCCGGCTCGCTGCATGCGGACCTGGAGGTGATCTAACATGACCACGCCCCTTGACGCCACGGCCCTCGTGACCTCCCAGACCGGCGCCGCCGACCAGTCGCGCCGCGAGCTCCAGGCCAAGCTCACCGGCCTTGGCGGCATCAATGGGCGCAAGCTCTCGCCCGAAGCCCAGGAGAAGAAGCTGCGCGAGGCCTGCGAGGGCTTTGAGTCGGTCTTCATCCAGAAGATGTGGCAGGAGATGCGCAATACTATCCCCAAGGGCGGCCTCATGCACGGCAAGGAGGAGCGCTTCTGGCAGGACATGTATGACCAGGAGCTTTCCAAGTCCATGACCAGCGCCGGCGGCATCGGCCTGGCGGACATGATGTACGCCCAGCTCTCGCGCAATCTCGTTTCCGCCAGCCGCAGCGCGGCCGGCGCCAGCCAGAGCCGGGCCTTCGCGCCCGAGGCGGCGCCGCTGCTGGACGCTCCGGCCCCGGCCGCTGACGCCCCCAAGGCGCAGCCGGCGCCGGCAAAGGCGCCCGCGCAGCCCGCGCAAGCCGCCGCTTCCATCTATGACGGCGCCGCGCCGGGCGTGGCCGCCGTGGCGGAAGAAGGCCAGAGCGCCGCCGCTCCGGCCGCAGCCCCTGCGGTGAACGGCCAGACGGCCCAGGCTGTGGCCGCCGCTGCCGCCCCGGCCGCCCAGGCCGCGGGCACCGCGGAAGAGGCCGTCGAGCTCAACCCCGAGGTGGAGCGCGCCCTCGCCGCCCTGCGCGCGCGCCAGGCCCTGCACCACAAGGAAGAGGCCGGGACGGCCCAGCCGCAGGGCGCCACCGCGGCAGCTTCGGCCGGCGCGCAGGCCGTGGCCGGCGCCCAGCACAAGCGGCCCGCGCCGGCTTCGGGCCTTGAGCTCGCCCAGGTGGCGCGCCGCGAGGCCGGGGACAAGCTGGGCTCGCACGCCGTGCGCCCGCCCCTGCACCAGCCCTCGCCGCGTCACAGCGCTGACGCCGCGCAGCCGGCGACGCAGGCCGTTCCGGCTGATGGTGCTCCTGCCGCTGCCGGACAGGCCGTGGCCGATGCGGAAGCCGCGCAGGGCGCCGGGCGCGCCCGCAACGTGCGCTTCTCGACCAACATGAGCACCGCCGAGCGCTCCAGGCGCGGCCTGAAGCCCATCCGCGTGCTCAATGTGGACAATGTGGGCGTGAACAGCAAGGCCGGGGCGGGCAGCGCCGCCTACCACGCGGCCAACGAGGCGCAGGCCGCGGCTTCTTCCGAGGCGGCCCAGCCTGTGCAGCCGGCTCCGCTCACGGCCCCGGCCGCTCCCCAGGCAACTCCCGCGGCCGGTCCCGCGGTGGCGCCTGCGGCCGCTCCGGCCGAAGCTGCGGCTTCCGGCAACGTCAGC
>CAMWVJ010000187.1 GCA_947177645.1 uncultured Desulfovibrio sp. | reverse complement strand
ACCTGGTCTATCTCGTGGGCAAGAACCAGACGACCTGCAAGGATCCAGTGGGACCGGGCGCGCTGGTGGCCGTGGCCAAACTCAAGAATACCCGCACCGGCGACACGCTCTCGGATGAAAAGGCGCCCTTCGCCCTTGCCGTGCCGGATCTTCCGCCGCAGCTCATCACCTATGCCCTCGCCCCCAAGGAAAAGGGGGAGGAGGATAAAGTCTATGCGGCCATGCAGCGCCTGCTCGCCGAGGACATCACCCTCAAGCTCGGGCGCGACGAGGAGACGGGCGACATCCTCCTTTCCGGCATGGGGCAGCTGCATATCGAGCTCTCTGTGGAAAAGGCCAAGCGCCGCTTCAAGACCGACATCGTGCTGAAAACGCCCAAGGTGCCCTACCGCGAGACCGTGCGCGGCAAGTGCCAGGTGCAGGGCCGGCACAAGAAGCAGTCCGGCGGGCGCGGGCAGTTCGGCGACTGCTGGATCGAGATGGAGGGCCTGCCGCGGGGTTCCGGCTATGTCTTTGAGGATGCCATCGTGGGCGGCGTCATCCCGCGCCAGTATATCCCGGCCATCGACAAGGGCATCCAGGAGGCCGCGGGCCGGGGCTTTTTGGCCGGCTGCCAGGTGGTGGACTTCCGCGTCAAGGTCTATGACGGCAGCTACCACACCGTTGACTCGTCCGAAATGGCCTTCAAGGTGGCGGGCTCCCTGGCCTTCAAGAAGGCCATGGAAACCCTCAAGCCCGTGCTGCTCGAGCCCATCGTGCTGCTCACCGTGTCCATCCCCGACGAAAGCATGGGCGATGTCATCGGCGACCTCTCCTCGAGGCGCGGCAAGGTGCTGGGCTCCGACTCGCAGGGCGGCCTCACGGAGATCAAGGCCCATGTGCCCATGAGCGAAGTGCTGCGCTATGCGCCTGACCTGCGCTCCATGACCGGCGGCCAGGGCTTCTTCACCATGGAATTCGACCATTATGAGGAAGCGCCGCAGCCGGTGGCCGAAAAGGTCATCGCCGAGCACGAGGCCGCGCGCGCCGCGGAATAGGCGCAAGCATCTGCAAAGAGACAAAAAGGACGCCTTCGGGCGTCCTTTTTGTTGCTGTGTTGCGCCGAGGCCGAGGCCCGGGTCTGACCTGCGCACTGCGCCCAGGCCATTCCGGCCCACGGACCCCAAAAAACCTTGCGCCTATAAACTGGCGTATTCCTTCTCGTCCACGGGTTCGAGCCATTCGGTGGAGGCGTCCGTGCCCGGAACTTCCACGGCGAGATGCACGAACCAGCTATCTTTGGCCGCGCCGTGCCAGTGCTTGACATTGGCCGGGATGACCACCACATCCCCGGCGCGCAGTTCCTGTGCAGGCTTGCCCCATTCCTGATACCAGCCCCGGCCCCAGGTGCAGAGCAGGATCTGGCCGCCCTTCTCTGCCGCGTGGTGGATGTGCCAGTTGTTGCGGCAACCGGGCTCAAAGGTGACATTGCCGATGGGGAGGCCGTCCTGCGTCAGCATGTTCAGGTAACTCTGCCCCTGAAAAAATTGCCCGTACGGATTGACTTCCCCGCGCTTGAAGGGGCCCATGGTTGGTTCTGACATCTGGCTGTCCTTGCTGTTTTCGGTTTCGGGCGCCATGGCGGCCACGCCGGCGACGCCCCTGTTGTTCAAGCATCACATTAAAGATGCAGGGCGGCAGACAACGCCCCCGCGCGTCCGCCGCCCGTGCCGACGCCCGCTTGCGGGCGTCCCCCTTCCTTTCTCCCCCAAAGTCCCTGCACCCTGCGCGGGCTCCCCGGCCTGTCGCCGCGGGCGCCCCCACGGGTCTTTACGCAGGAACGAAATCAATGCTGCCGAGCAGGTGATCCAGATCCAGCAGGATGAGCAGCCGGTTGTCCAGCTTGCCGATACCGCGGATATATTCGGAGCCGATGCCCGCCACCACCGGCGGCGGGTCCTCCACCGTGCTCTCGGGGATGCGCAGCACCTCGGAAACGCCGTCCACGAGAAAGCCCACGATCTTCTGTTCCAGCTCCATGACCACGATGCGGGTGTTGCTGTCGGGCTTGTGCGCGGGCTTGTTGAAGCGCGTGCGCATGTTGATGACGGGAATGACCTTGCCGCGCAGGTTGATGACGCCCTCGATGAATTCCGGCGCGCGGGGCACCATGGTGATCTGCATCAGGCGGATGATCTCCTGCACGGCGAGGATATCCACCCCGAACGCCTCCGCGCCGATGCGGAAGGTGACGAGCTGGATGAGGTCGGCGTCGTGCGGATCATGGCCCGGGGACGTGGCAACCTGAGTCATGGCATATCCTCCTTGCGCGGCGCATGCGCCGCCCCCTTGTGCCTCACTTATCGGCACTCTCTGAAAAAACTTAGTACCCGGCGCTCACTCTGCGGCGTGCGGCCCGCCAAGGCCGAGGAGCTTGCGCCAGCGGGGCAGCTCCGTATCGAGGTCCAGATATTCCCCGGGCAGCTCGGGCGCGGCAGGGGCGGCCAGATGGCGGCGCACATCCTCTGGTGTGGCCGTGCGCGCGAGGCCCGGCACATCCTGAAGCGGGCAGAGGTCAAAATCGTCCTGCGGCATCATGACCATGAGCGCAAGCCCCTTGAGCGCGGCTTCGAGGGCGGCGGTGGTGGAATTGGATGTCCACACCACGACGCCCGGGGCCAGCGCCAGCGCCAGCGGCGCGCTGCTGATGCGCACCCTTTCGGCGTCGGCGCCGAGCAGGCCGCGCAACATGTCCTCCACCGGCAGATACGGATGCGGCTTGACGGTGATGTTCCAGCCCTCGAGAAGGCCCCCCCGATAACAGCGCGCGAACAGGCGCAGGTGGGCCTCGGTCTCGTCCCTGAAAAAGCTCGTGAGCAGGAGCAAATGCCGGCCCGGGCGGCCGTCCACCGGCTCGCCCGCTTGCGGCGGCAGGGCGTCTTCCTTCGGGGGGGCGCTTGGCTTGTGCTTGGCCAGATAGAGGTAGCGCAGGGCCTCCACCTCGCCGAGGCGCCCGGGGGGCATGCCAGCCTCGAGCCACTGGCGGCAGGCCGAGCGGCCGTTGCCTTCGATGGCCTCGGGCTGGAACAGGGCGCAATCGGGCGTGCTGAAGGTGCGCGGATCATCGAAATAGCGAAAATCCGTGGGCCGGATGCTGGAATGCTGCGCCCCGATGACCGGCCCCGGCGCCACAGGCTGCGCAAGCCCGGCTGTGCCCTCGGGCGCTCCCGCCCGCGCCGCGCCCTTGAGGCGCATGGCCGTGGTCAGCATGCGTTCCCAGGGGCAATTCTCCAGCGGGAACAGCGTCCAGCGCTGTGGGCCGCACCAGGTGGCGTAGCGCAGGAAGGCCCGCTGTTGCAGGCAGCGCTCAAGCGCGCGCCAGCCGCGGAAGGATTCGGCCCAGTCGTCCTTGGCATAGCGCCAGAAATTGAGCTTTGAGCCCGCAAAATGGCAGGCGGCAGCCGCCTGCGCCTCAATGCGCCGGCTTGCCCGGGAAAGGCGGCGCCAGCGCCCGAGAGCTGCCAAAAGGTCGCCTGTGCCGAGGAATTCCTCAAGATAGTGGAAGGAGAGGCCGTCCTTGCCGGTTTTGCGGAACAGGTCGCGCAGCTTGAGGCACTGGGCGAAACTGAGCTCCGGCGAAGGGAAGCGGATGAACACCCAGCGCACGAAATGCCCGCCGTGCGGATATTCGCGCCGGGCGCAGGCATTGAGCGCGTCGTGCAGTCCCTCCCAGTAGCGGGAGCGGAAATGCCCCCTGCCGGCGGCTTGGAGGTCCACGTTGGGGAAATAGGTCACGATGGTGGCGTCAGGCCGCTCCCCTGCCCCGGGCTTCCGCGCTGGCTGCGCGCCGGCAAAGTTGAGGTGGCGGCGCACCTTCCACCACCAGTGGGCATAGCGCGCAAGCGCCCGCAGCGGCGCAGGCATGAGGCCATACAGGCGCCGCGCAAGCGAGCGCGGCGCCTGTA
>CAMWVJ010000186.1 GCA_947177645.1 uncultured Desulfovibrio sp. | reverse complement strand
TTCCCGACGCGCAAATTTGACTGTTCAATCAATCAATTTTGTGCTACAGGCCTTTCCACTCCTCGCGCCACGCGGCTTTAGCTGGACGCTAGGGGGCAAATGGGCTATGCTTTGGCAAAATTTCAGGCGCAACCGGCCGCCACGGCGGCAGGCGAAGGAAATTGCCGGCCGCTCCGCAGTGGGGCGCCCGGGGAAGGTTTCGGCAAACCAGTGGCGCGCGAGCGCCAAGGAGGACTCAAGATGGCGAAAATGAAAACCATGGACGGCAATAACGCCACCGCGCATATTGCCTACGCGCTGTCGGAAACGGCGGCCATCTATCCCATCACGCCTTCCTCGGTCATGGGCGAGGTCATGGACGAGCTGGCCGCCCACGGGCAGGTCAACGTCCTCGGCGAGAAGGTCACGGTGCGCGAGATGCAGTCCGAGGCGGGCGCGGCCGGCGCCGTGCACGGCATGCTCGCCGGCGGCAGCCTGACCTCCACCTACACGGCCTCGCAGGGCCTTCTGCTCATGATCCCGAACATGTACAAGATCGCCGGCGAACTTTTGCCCGGCGTCTTCCATGTGTCGGCGCGCGCCCTGGCGAGCCACGCGCTCTCCATCTTCGGCGACCATCAGGACGTGATGGCCTGCCGCCAGACCGGCTTCAACTTCCTCTGCTCCGCCTCGGTGCAGGAGTGCATGGATCTCGCCCTCGTGGCGCATCTTTCGGCCATCGACGCGAGCCTGCCCTTCTGCCACTTCTTTGACGGCTTCCGCACCTCGCACGAAGTGCAGAAGATCGAGGTCATCGACTACAAGGACATCCCGGGCCTCGTGAACTGGGACAAGGTGGCCGAGTTCCGCGCCGCGGCCATGAACCCCGAGCACCCGAGCATCCGCGGCACCGCCCAGAACCCGGACATCTATTTCCAGAACTGCGAGGCCTGCAACCTCTATTATGACGCCGTGCCCGCCATCGTGGCCGAGAACATGAAGAAGGTGGAGTCCATCACCGGGCGCCGCTACCACCTCTTCGACTATGTGGGCCATCCCGAGGCCGACCGCGTGATCATCAGCATGGGCTCGTCCTGTGAGGTCATCGAGGAGACGGTCAACTACCTCAACGAGAAGCTGGGCGAGCGCGTGGGCCTTGTGAAGGTGCGCCTGTTCCGGCCCTTCTCGGCCGAGCATCTGCTCCGCGCCATCCCGGCCAGCGTCACCTGCCTCACCGTGCTCGACCGCACCAAGGAGCGCGGCGCGCAGGGCGAACCGCTCTATCAGGACGTTTGCACCGCCTTCCTCGAAAAGGGCGAGGCTCCGACCATCGTGGGCGGCCGCTATGGCTTGGGCTCCAAGGACTTCACGCCGGGCATGGCCAAGGCCGTGTTCGACAACATGAAGTCGCTCCAGCCCAAGAACCACTTTACCGTGGGCATCACCGACGACGTGACCCACCTCTCGCTGGAAGTGGACGAGGAGCTGGACACCGTGCCCGCCGGCACCGTGCAGTGCAAGTTCTTCGGCTTCGGCTCGGACGGCACCGTGGGCGCCAACAAGCAGGCCGTGAAGATCATCGGCGACAACACGGACCTCTACGCGCAGGCCTATTTCGCCTATGACTCCAAGAAGTCCGGCGGCCTCACGGTCTCGCACCTGCGCTTCGGCAAGAAGCCCATCACCGCCGCCTACCTCATCACCCAGGCCGACTACATCGCCTGCCACAAGCAGGCCTATGTCACCGAGTACGACCTGCTCGAGGGCATCAAGGACGGCGCGACCTTCGTCCTCAACTCCAACTGGACCCTTGAGGACATGGAAAAGCAGCTTCCCGCGGCCATGAAGCGCAAGATCGCCCGCAAGAAGCTCAAGTTCTACAATATCGACGCCGTGAAAGTGGCGCAGGAAGTGGGCCTCGGCGGCAGGATCAACATGATCATGCAGACGGTCTTCTTCAAGCTCGCCAACGTCATCCCCTTCGAGCAGGCCGTGGACCTGCTCAAGGCCTCCATCAAGAAGACCTACGGCCTCAAGGGCGACAAGGTCGTGAACATGAACATCGCCGCCGTGGAGAAGAGCGCCGCGGCCCTCGAGGAAATCAAGTATCCCGAGTCCTGGGCCGACACCACCGAGGGCGCGGTCGTCACGCATCCGCATGACGACGAATACGTCCGCGACATCGTGCGGCCCATCCTCGCCCAGCAGGGCGACAAGCTGCCCGTCTCCGCCATGGACCCGGCCGGCTTCATGCCCGTGGGCACCGCGGCCTGCGAAAAGCGCGGCGTGGCCATCAAGATCCCCGAATGGCAGGTGGGCAACTGCATCCAGTGCTTCCAGTGCTCCTTCGTGTGCCCGCATGCGGCCATCCGGCCCATCCTCGCCACCGAGGAGGAGCTCAAGGACGCGCCCGCGACCTTCGTCACCAAGGACGCCATCGGCAAGGACTTGAAGGGCCTCAAGCTGCGCATCCAGGTCTATCCCGAGGACTGCCTCGGCTGCGGCTCCTGCGCCAATGTGTGCCCGGCCAAGGAAAAGGCCCTCGTCATGGAGCCGCTGGCCACCCAGCTCGCCGCGCAGAAGGCCAACCTCGAGTTTGCGGAAGAGCACATCACCCTCAAGGACGACATCCTGCCGCGCGACACGGTCAAGGGCTCACAGCTCCAGCAGCCCCTGCAGGAGTTCTCGGGCGCCTGCGGCGGCTGCGGCGAGACGCCGTATGTCAAGGTGCTCACCCAGCTCTTCGGCGAGCGGATGCTCGTGGCCAACGCCACGGGCTGCTCGTCCATCTGGGGCGCCTCCTCGCCGACCACACCGTACTGCGCCAACCGCAAGGACGGCTTCGGCCCGGCCTGGGGCAACTCCCTCTTTGAGGACGCCGCCGAATACGGCTACGGCATCGAGGAGGCCTACCTCTCGCGCCGCAACCGCCTTGCCTCCATCGTCAAGGCCGCCCTTGAGGACAAGGCCGCCTCGCCCGAGCTCAAGGAAGCCCTCCAGGGCTGGCTCGACAACAAGGACGACGCCGAAGGCTCCCGCAAGTACGGCGAGATGATCATGGGCCGTCTCGACGGCTTCGACAGCCCGCTGGCCGCGGACCTCTGGGACATGGACGACCTCTACACCAAGAAGAGCGTCTGGATCTTCGGCGGCGACGGCTGGGGCTATGACATCGGCTACGGCGGCCTCGACCATGTGCTCGCCAGCGGCGCGGACATCAACGTGCTGCTCATGGACACCGAGGTCTATTCCAACACCGGCGGCCAGTCCTCCAAGGCCACGCCGCTCGGCGCGGTGGCGCAGTTCGCGGCCGCGGGCAAGCGCACCGGCAAGAAGGACCTCGGCCGCATGGCCATGACCTACGGCTATGTGTATGTGGCCTCCATCGCCATGGGCGCCGACATGCAGCAGACCCTCAAGGCCTTCCGCGAAGCCGAAGCCTACAAGGGCCCCTCGCTCATCATCGCCTACGCCCCCTGCATCAACCAGGGCCTCAAGAAGGGCATGGGCATGAGCATGCTGGAAGCCAAGACGGCCGTGCAGATCGGCTACTGGCCGCTCTACCGCTACAACCCCGACCTCGCCACCAAGGAACAGAAGAACCCCTTCCAGCTCGACAGCAAGGAGCCCACGGGCGACTTCACGGCCTTCCTGGAAGGCGAGAACCGCTATGCCTCACTGGACAAGACCCGGCCCGAGATCTCCAAGGTCCTCAAGCAGGATCTCGCCGAGGCCTATGCCCAGCGCTACGCCCTCTACAAGCAGCTGGCCGACCTGCCCTTCCCCGGCACCTGGCCCGGCAAGGAAGAGGCATAAGGCGAAAACTCCTGTCCCCGTTTCCGGGGCGCCGCGGAAAGCTCCCGGCGCCCCGGGGCGGGCATGCCCCCCGGGGTGCGGCATTTGGCCGCGCCCCTGGGGGACGCCGGCACAGCACTCCGAAAACCGGGCACGGGCGCACAAAGCCCCGC
>CAMWVJ010000185.1 GCA_947177645.1 uncultured Desulfovibrio sp. | reverse complement strand
GTCCCAGCAGCTTGAGCTGAGCCTCAACCTCTTCTTCATCCCGCCCATGACCTCCATACCGCTGCCCTTCTATTTCGTGGTCATCGCGGCCTTTCTGGTCGGGGCGCTCCTCTCGCTGGCCCTGCTCTTCTGGGACCGCTGCAACACGTCGGCCAGGCTCGTGAAGTCCCGCTGGCATATCTCCTCGCTGGAGAAGGAACTCGCCAAGCTGAAGAAGGACATCACGGGCAGCGAGAGCGCCGGCGGCAAGTCCTCTTTCTTCCACCGCAAGGACAAGGCCGCCCTTGCGCCCGCTGCTGACATGGCCCCCGCCGCCGACCAAGCCTCTGCTTCAGCCGAGGCCAAGGAGAGCGGCGACACGGCAGGCGCCTGAATCTACCGCACTGTGAGGGGCTGGCCCAGGTGGCCGGCCCCTTCCGGGCGCGGGATACTCACCGCCCGGAGCCCGGCCCCCCTTCCGCTGCCCGGCAGCGCTTGAGGCCATGCCTGAACTTCCGCAGAAACTGACGCCCATGCTTGAGCAGTATCTGGGCATCAAGGCTGAATACCCTGATGCCCTGCTCATGTACCGCATGGGCGATTTCTATGAGCTCTTCTTTGAAGACGCCGCCACCGCCTCGCGTGAACTCCAGATAGCCCTGACCAGCCGCGGCAAGGAAGGCGGCAACGCCATCCCCATGTGCGGCGTGCCCTGGCATGCCGCGCAAAGTTATATGGCGCAGCTCATCGACCGCGGCTACAGCGTGGCCATCTGCGACCAGGTGGAAGACCCCAGGGATGCCAAGGGCATCGTCAAGCGCGCTGTCACCTGTGTCCTCACGCCGGGGACGGTGCTCGACGACGCCAACCTGGGCGCCGGCAGCCACAACTACCTTGGCGCCATCTGCCAGAATGCGGCCCTTGGCCGCAGCGCCTTTGCCTGGGCGGACGTGTCCACCGGCCAGTGGTCGGGCGTGGAATTCCGCAAAGAAGCGGACCTCTGGCAATGGGTGCAAAAGCTCGCCCCGCGGGAACTGCTCGTGCCCGAGGGGCTGGAACTGCCCCCGCGCTGCCTTTTGGAAAATATACGCCTCGTGCGGCTGCCGGCGCAGCAGTTTGAACCCCGGCACGCGCTCGAGCGGCTTTTGGAGGCGCAGGGCGTGCGCGAGGCGGGCGCCCTCGGGCTGGACGGCAAGGAGACCCTCGTGCGCGCCTGCGGGGGCCTTATCGCCTATCTGGAGCAGACGCAAAAGCGCAGCCCCAAACATCTTTTGCCGTTCCGCCCCCTCAACCTCGGCCGGCGCCTGCTCGTGGACGAGATCACCGAGCGCAACCTCGAGATCTTCGTGCGGCTCAACGGTCACAAGGGCAAGGGCACCTTGCGCCATGCGCTCGACATGACCGTGACCCCCATGGGCGGCCGCTTCCTGGAAGACATGCTGCGCCATCCCTGGCGCGAGGCCGCGCCCATCCGGCGCATCCAGGAGGCCGTCGCCTTTCTGCACGATAACGACGAAGTGCGGGGGGCGCTCCGCGCGGCGCTCGACAAGGTGTATGACCTCGAGCGGCTTTCCACGCGCATCAGCCTGAACCGCTGCTCGCCCAAGGATTTTATCGTCCTCCGGGAAAGCCTCGGGGCGCTCCCTGGCGTGCGGGCTTCGCTCATTCGGGCGCGCGAGGGGCAGTACCTCACGGAAAGCGAAGCCCGGGGAGAGACCTTGCCCGCGCCGCTCTATGAACTGCTCAAGGTCTGGGACGACCTCGAGGACTTGGGCGCCCTGCTCCACTCCGCGCTGGTGGACGATCCGCCGGCTGTCATCACCGATGGCGGTCTTTTCCGTCAGGGTTTCCATGCCGGGCTGGACGCGTTGCTGGACCTGGTGGAGAACGGCGAGCAGAAGCTCCAGCGCCTGCTGGAGGAAGAACAGCAAAGGACGGGCCTCACCAAACTCAAGCTCGGCTATAACCGGGTCTTCGGCTATTTTTACGAAATCACGCGCGCGGCCGGTACCGGTGCGCCGCCGGCGCATTTCATCCGCCGGCAGACCCTCGTCAACGCAGAGCGCTTCACCACCGAAGAACTCAAGGCGCGGGAGGAGGAACTGCTTTCGGCCTCTGACAAGCGCAAGAGCCTTGAATACCAGATGTTCCAGGATCTGCGCGCCCATGTGGCGGCGCAGCGCGACCGCCTCGTGCACATGGCGGACCTGCTGGCGCATCTCGATTACTGGCAGTCGCTCGCCGAAACGGGGCGCCGCAACGGCTGGCACCTGCCCACCCTCACCGAGGGCACGGAGCTTACCATCAGGCAGGGGCGTCACCCGGTGGTGGAGGCCATGGTGGGCAGCGCCAACTTCGTGCCCAATGACATCACCCTTGACAAAGGGCACCACCTCTGCCTGCTCACCGGGCCCAACATGGCCGGCAAGTCCACGGTGCTCAGGCAGGTGGCGCTTATCTGCCTGCTCGCCCAGATGGGTTCCATGGTGCCCGCCGAAGCGGCCGTCATCGGCCTGGTGGACCGCCTGTTCTCGCGCGTGGGCGCGTCGGACGATCTTGCCCGCGGCCAGAGCACCTTCATGGTGGAGATGATGGAGACCGCGCGCATCCTGCGGCAGGCCACGAGGCGCAGCCTCGTCATCCTCGACGAGATCGGGCGCGGCACCAGCACCTTTGACGGCATGGCGCTCGCCTGGGCCGTTGTGGAAGACCTCGCCGCCCGCGGCGGGGGCGAGCTGCGCACGCTCTTCGCCACGCATTATCACGAGCTCACGGCGCTGGAAGGCCGCATCCCGGGGGTGTTCACCATGAATATCGCCATCCGGGAGCACAATAACGACATCCTCTTCCTGCACAAGCTGGTGCCCGGCCCCTCTGACCGCAGCTACGGCGTGGAGGTGGCGCGGCTTGCCGGTGTGCCCGTGCCCGTGGTGCACCGCGCGCGGGACATCCTGGCGGCGCTGGAGCGCAGCCGGGAAAGCGGGCGCAAGAACCTGGTGACGGCCTCCCTGCTCTTGCCCGGGCTGGAGCAGGGACGGCCTCTTCCCCCCGAGGCGCCCGACGCCGCCGCGAGCGGGAGGGCCGCGCCGGCAACGCCCCATCCCCTGCTTCAGCAATTGGAACAGCTGGAGCCCGAAGAACTCAGCCCCCTCGCCGCCCTCAAGCTGCTCATGGACTGGAAACAGCGCTGGGGAACGGGTGAGCCCCACGGCTCGGCCGGGGACAACGCATGAGCGGCGAATGGTCGGTCATCGGGGCCATCGCCGAGCAGCGCATCCTGGAGGCGCAGGAACGCGGGGAATTTGACGACCTGCCCGGCGCCGGGCGCCCCCTGAAACTCGACGACATGAGCGTTGTGCCGCCGGAACTGCGCATGGCGTATACCATTTTGCGCAACGCCAACTGCCTGCCGCCGGAGCTTGCGGAGCGCAAGGAGATCCAGAGGCTCGCCGACCTGCTCGAAGGCTGCACGGACGAGCGCGAGCGCGTGCGCCAGATGGAGAAGCTGCGCTTCCTCATCCTGCGGACCCGCATGCGCCATGGCCGCCCGCTCATGCTGGAAGAGCACGACAGCTATTATGACCGGCTCCTCGCGCGGCTCGGGAGCGGCGGAATGGACATGCCGCCGGAAAATGCAGAAGACTAGACATCTGCGCCCGCACAGAAGTTTGCAGCAAGCGCATTGTAAAGCCCCGGAAAGCTGAATACGCCTTCCGGGGCTTGCTGCCTCTGCCTGAAACACAAAGGCCCCGTTCGCAAGAGCGGGGCCTTTGTGTTTCAGATGGAGTGAGCGTCGTCAGGCTTCGATTTCGCGCGCCTTGGCCATGGCCTTGGCCTGCTCCTCAAAGTCCTTGAAGCCGGCCTGGTGCAGGGCGTCCAGCACCGTGTCTTCCCAGTTCCACGTCGCGTAGATGACCGGCTTGTGGAAGGTGGCGCGGAAGTTCTGCAGCTCGGAGCGGTAGAAGTCTTCCTTGGGCG
>CAMWVJ010000184.1 GCA_947177645.1 uncultured Desulfovibrio sp. | reverse complement strand
CCTCCGCGCGCCGTCCCTGCCGTCCCGCACGTCTTCCCGCACACCATCCTGCACAGCGGGTGCTGCTTCGTCGGCCGCAGCGGCATCGTCCTCGCGCTCCTGCTGGCTCTCGGGCCTGTCGAGCTCGTCGCCCTCTTCCGGCTCCTCGGCCACGAAACCGGGCAGGCCCGGCGTGAGCAGCGATTCCTTGAGTTCCGGGGCGACCAGTATCTCGGAGCGGCCGAGGCTCGCCTCCAGCCACTCGCCGAAGGCCGCGGATTTCTTTTCCTCCAGCAGGATGGCCTCGATGAGCGGATAGGCCTCAGTGAGTTCCAGCGCGTGGCCCTTCTGGCGCCCGGCGAGCGCAATGGCCCGCCATTCGCCGTCCTGCTGGCGGGGCTGGCCGCAGGTGCCGGGCTTGAGCGCCGCCGCTTCCTTGCGCCAGGCCGGGGGCACCTCATCGGGCTGCACCTCGAGGCATTGTGCGAGCGCGCCGGAATCGCTGGCCGCAGCGCCGGAAAGCACCGCGAAATCGGCCTCGGCGTCCGCCTCGGGCCGCTCGCGGAAGCGCGCCGTGAAAGACCGGCAATAGGCGGCGAGCGCTGCTTTCTCCGGGGCCGCGGCGAAGCAGATATCCAGATAGCCGGGCAGCACGAAGTCCGCCTTGTGCTCCTCATAATACGCGCGCGCCTCGTCCATGGAGACCTGGATGGCCGGCAGGAGCACCCGCTTCCTGAAGACCTCCATGGCGAGATGGTCGCGCATGAGCGCCTTCCAGTCGGCCTCGCGCAGGGAGGAGGCGGTGAGGAACTGCTCGAGCCCGCCGGGCCCGAAATCCTCGCGCACCTGATCCACGGCGTGCTCGAGGGCCGCGTCGGTGACGGCCATGCCCCGGCGCTCGAGATCCTGGCGCACGAGGGTATGGACGATGAGGGTGCCGAGCGCGCCGCCGTAGCGGCTTTTCATGGCTTCGAGCGATGGCCGGTGCGGGATGCCGAGCGAGGAGGAGCGGCTGTCCATGAGCGCCTGCACGGCGGAAAGCCGGATGGGCTCGCCGTTGATGCTCGCCACCACCCCGTCCGGCAGCCGGCTTTCAAAACAGCCGGCGAGCGGCAGCGCGCACGCGAGCACGCAGAGGAGCGCAAGGCCGCGGAAGGTGCGCCCCGTCATGCGGCGCCTCCTGCGGCGGCGGCTTCCGAAACCTCGTCAGGGATGGCTTCAGAGACGGCCGGGGGCGCCAGCCTCGGGGCGCGCACCTTTTCGAGCAGGGCGCGCACGGCCGCGAGACCTTCGCTGAAGGGCAGATCCTCGGAAACCGGGAGGGAGAGTCCGGCCGGCGGATGCAGCTTGACCCCGGGTTCGCTCGCGGCCAGCTCCACGATGCGCTCGGGCGAAACGGCGGTCTGCCCCTGGGCCCAGACGAGGCGCACGCTGTTGCGGTGGATGTCGGCCTTCTGCACCTGAAGCTCGGTGAGAAATTCCTTGAAGTCCAGCACGGCGAGGAAGTTGCGGAACTCCTCGGGGAAGGCGCCGAAGCGGTCGCGGATGCCGAGGGCCACTTCCTCGCGGGCCGCGCCGCCCACGGCCGATGTCAGGGACTTGTAGCAGCGCAGCCGCTCGCGGCCGTCATCAATATAGGTGGCCGGTATGTGCGCCGGGAGCCCGAGGTTGAGCTCGGTCTCGGCGGCGAGGGCCGCGGGCGTGCCCTTGAGGCGCGCCACCGCCTCCTCCAGCATTTCGAGGTACAGGTCAAGGCCCACGCGCGTCATGTGGCCGGACTGCACCTCACCGAGGATGTTGCCGGCGCCGCGCAGGCGCAGGTCTTCCATGGCCACCTGGAAGCCGGCGCCGAGATAGTCCATGTCGAGGATGACGCGCAGGCGCTCCTCCGCAGTCTCCGTGAGGCGCGAGGCGTCGGGTACCACAAAGAAGGCGTAGGCTTGGCGGTCGCTGCGGCCCACCCTGCCCCGGAGCTGGTAGAGCTGCCCAAGGCCGAACATCTGCGCCTGATCCACGACGAGCGTGTTGGCGCGGGGAAAGTCCAGCCCGGACTCCACGATGGACGTGCAGACAAGCACATCGAGCTCGCCGTGCCAGAACTTGCGCATGGTGGCCTCGAGCTCGGCCTCGGCCATCTGGCCGTGCGCCATGCCCACACGCGCGTTGGGCGCGAGCTTGCGCACATATTCGGCCACGCGCTCGAGCCCCTGCACCCGGTTGTACACCCAGAACACCTGGCCCTCGCGGTCGAGCTCGCGCTGGAGCACCTTGCGCAGCGTGGCGTCGTCGCGCCCGAGCACCGCCGAGGCCACGGGCTTGCGGTCCTGCGGGGCGGTCTCGATGATGGAGAGCTCGCGGATGCCGGACATGGAGAGCTGGAGCGTGCGCGGGATGGGCGTGGCCGTAAGCGTGAGCACGTCCACATTCTTTTTCAGGGCCTTGAGCTTTTCCTTGTGGCGCACGCCGAAGCGCTGCTCCTCGTCGAGGATGAGCAGCGCGAGGTTCGGCAGCTTCACGTCGTTGGAGAGCAGGCGGTGCGTGCCGATGAGGATGTCGATCTGCCCGGCCTCGGCGGCCTTGAGGGTCTCTTTCTGTTTGGCGCGAGGCACGAAACGGCTCAAAAGGCCCACATTGATGGGAAAGCCCGCGAGACGCGCCCGGAAGGTCTGGTAATGCTGCTCGGCGAGCACCGTGGTCGGGCAGAGCAAGGCCACCTGCCGCCCCTCGGAGGCCGCGCGGAAGGCCGCGCGCAGGGCCACCTCGGTCTTGCCGAAGCCCACGTCGCCGCAGACGAGGCGGTCCATGGGGCGCTCGCCGTCCATGTCGTCGAGCACATCCTGGATGGCGCGGGCCTGGTCCGGCGTCTCCTCATAGCCGAAGGTGGCCTCGAACTCGCGGAAAAGCTCGCCCGGCGGGTCATAGCGGAAGCCCTTGGCGACCTTGCGGTAGGCGTACATCTCCACAAGGTCGGCCGCGATCTTCTCGATGGCCTTGCGGGCCTTTTCCTTGCCCGCCGCCCAGGAGGGGCCGCCCAGCTTGTCGAGGGGCGGCTCCGCGCCCTCGGCGCCCTTGAAGCGCTGGATGAGCCCAAGGCGGTCGGCCGGCACATAGAGCTTGTCATGGCCCGCGTATTCCAGCAGGAGAAAGTCATTGGCCGCGGCATTGACATCGAGGTGGTGCAGCCCGGCGAAACGGCCGATGCCGTAATCGCGGTGGACGAGCAGATCGCCTTCCTTCAGGCTCTCGAAGCTGTCCAGCCCCTTGAAGGCGCGGGTGGCCGCGCGGTGCGTTTTTTCGGCGCGCGGATAGAGGATGTCCTCGCCGAGGATGAGGCTGTTGTCCCAGACGAGCTCGGCGCCGCCGCGAAAGGGCGAGACCAGCGCGAAGAGGCCCGCCTGCCCCGGGGCGTAGCGCAGGGCCGGGGCGATGCCGTCCTGCTCCGCCAGCTTGAGGAACTTGTTGCGGCCGCGCTCGGAAGAAAAGCTGAGGATGACCTGGCGCCGCTCGCGCTGCCAGGCCTTGAGGCCGGCGGCCAGGTGCTGCCACGGCCTGTCCTGCGCGCCGGGCGCCGGAAAGAGCTCGGCGAACTGGTGCAGCGGCCGCTCCTGCAGGGAGACGCCCCGCGCCTCCACGCCCACCACCAGCGGCTCGTCGAAGACACACTGAAAGCCGTTCCACGGCGCGGGCTGGGAGGACCGCCGGAACACCAGGCTCGCGGGCTGCGGCAGGGCCGCGTCCTCTTTCTCCAGCTCCTCCTTGAGGCTTTGGCGCACGGCGTGCAGGGCCTCGGCACTGTCAGCCTCGCCGGGGAGGAGCCACAGGCTCTCAGGCGCGAGCCAGTTCTCGAACAGGCTCGCCTTTTCCCAGAGGAGGCCGGGCAAGAGGCCCGCGCCCCCCTCCTCCAGCGCCTTGCGGTAGGTATAGGCGTGGGGGGGGGGGGGGGGGGGCACACGCGGGCCCGGGGGGGGGGGCGGCGCCGGGGGCGGGCGGG
>CAMWVJ010000183.1 GCA_947177645.1 uncultured Desulfovibrio sp. | reverse complement strand
CTCTTGGGCCGCTGAAAGCTCATACAGCAGCAGCCGCCGCGCCTCTCCCGGACGCAGCGGCCGCCAACTTCGGAGATTTCCGGCCGCTCAGGCCTTCTTGGCCTTTGTTTCCCGCAGCATCTTGACCGCGCAGAACTTGCCGCACATGGCGCAGACCTCCTCGCCCTTGTGCGGCTCGCGCCGCTTGGCGAGCTGTTCCGGGTCGATGGCCGCTTTCGCCATGCCGTCCCAGTCCAGCGCCCTGCGCGCCGCGTTCATGGCCTTTTCGCGCGCCACGGCGCCCGGCCGCCCCAGCGCCACCTCGCCCACCTGCGCGGCCACGCGCGAGGCCATGACCCCGGCGGCCACGTCCGCTGCGTCGGGCAGGGTCAGGTGCTCGGCCGGCGTGAGGTAGCAGAGGAAGTCCACCCCGGCCTCCACGCCCAGCGCCCCGCCGATGGCCCCGGCGATGTGGTCATAGCCGGGCGCGCTGTCGCAGCAAAGCGGCCCCAGCACATAGAGCGGCGCGCCGTGGGTGAGGCGCTTGATGCCCTGGATCTGCGTGCGCACCTCGTTGAGCGGCACATGGCCCGGCCCCTCGATCATGCACTGCACGCCGCGCTCGAGCGCGCGCCGGGCCAGGACGCCCAGGTTGATGACCTCCTCCCACTGGGCCGCGTCGCCCGCGTCCGCGCCGGCGCCGGGCCGCAGGCCGTCGCCCAGCGAGAGCACGAGGTTGTGCTTGAGGCTGATGTCGATGAGGCGGTCGAACTCTTCCAGCAGCGGGTTTTCCCGGTCATTTTCCAGCATCCAGCGCGCCAGCATGGAGCCGCCGCGCGAGACGATGCCCATCTCGCGGCCGCCCGCCACGGCGAGCTCTGCCCCGCGCCGCGAGAGCCCGCAATGCACGGTGACGAAATCCACGCCCTGCCGGGCCTGCTTCTCGATCTCCGCGAAAAGGTCGTCCGGCTTCATGGAGGCGATGTCGCGCCCGGCGTCGAGCAGCTGCTGGCCCACGGCGTACATGGGCACCGTGCCGAGCGGCAGCTGCCACGCGGCGAGCATTTCCCGCCGGATGGCGTCGAGGTCGCCCGCGATGGAAAGGTCCATGATGGTGTCGGCGCCGGCCTTCGCCGCCGCGGCGATCTTGGCGCGCTCGGTCTCCATGCAGGAGCTGAGCGGCGAGGTGCCGAGGTTGGCGTTGACCTTCACCCGCGCGGGCTGGCCCACGAGGATGGGCCGAAGCCCCGGGTGGGCGGGATTGCCCAGAAAGGCCATGGTGCCCGCGTCCAGCGCCTCGAGGATGAGGGCCGTATCAAGGGCCTCCTCGCGGGCGAGCGTGGTGAGATGCCGCTCGCACAACCCGGCCAGCGCCGCGTTTTTGGATAAGAGAGTTGATGCCATGATGCCTCCGGCGATTGCGACGCAGGGCGCAAAAAAAGACCGGAACCTGCGGGAATCCGGTCTGCGCTTCCCTCCGGCAGTGCGAACTGCGTCAGGTTCACAGGGTCTGGGGCATGTCCCCACTCTCAGCCGCCTTGCCAGCGCCACGCGCGGACCTGTTCGGCTCCCCTAGCTCGGGCGTTTATAGCGGTTCCGGTGCGGCCTGTAAAGGGAAAGGAAATCAGTCCCGGGCGGGACTGTCGGCGGGAAGCGCCCAGAAGGGGAGCTCGCGCCAGGCGCGGGAAAGGCCCCGCTCGAGCCGGGCCCAGTCGGGCGAGACGCGCGCGAGCTCGGCGCGGTAGGCAGGGGAATGATCCATGTGGCGCAAATGGCTTAGCTCATGGAAACAGAGGTGGTCGAGCAACGGCCGCGGCAGGAGGAGCGCGCGCCAGTTGAGCTGGATGTGGGGCGCCGCCGTGCCGCCGTGCCCGCGCGAGCAGCTCCCCCAGCGGGAGCGCTGGTCGCGCACGGCCACCCTGGGCGGCGCGAAACCCTGCGCCCGGGCGAGCGATTCCACATGCGGCGGCAAGAGGCGCGTGGCCATCCCCCGGCACCAGCGTTGAAGGGCGTGGCCGCAGAGGACGAGGTCATCCGTGGCGCCGAAGAGCCGCAGGCTCTCGCCCAGCTCCAGCAGGAGCACGCGGCGGCTGCCCGCGCCCAGGCGCACGAGTGACGCGGCCCCGGCGCTCGCCGCGCGGCCGGCGGCGAAATCTCCGGCAGGGGCGACGGTGAGCTCCCGGGCAGCCAGCGGCAGGGCGATTTTTTCAGGAAGCGCGGGCGCGGGACGCGAGGCGGCGAAGCGCGGCCACGAGCGTTCCAGCCACGGCAGGAAGGCCGGAACGAGCTCGCCCAGACGTGCGGACGGCCACGCGGCCGGGATGACCAGCGAAAGCGCGCCCCGGGGCGAGAGGGAGAGCCTTGGGCGGCGGCTTTTGGCCGAGCGGCGCACCGTTGCCGTGAGCACTTCGCCGCTTTTGAGCACAAAGGGCACGTTCTCATCCGCTTTTCGGGCCGGGGCTGCCATGCCGCCATGCTGCCACAGGCGCGGGTTCCGGTAAAGTGGAGGCAGCACACGCGCGCGGCACGATTCCTGCTTCTTTCCCGGTACGACACGCCGGGCGGGCAATTCCTGCCGGGCCGCACATCGGGAGAAAAGCATGGAAATCAGCGGAGCCTACAGTTCAAACGCCCTCTGGAGCCTCGACGCCGTAAGCGCGGTGGACGGGGAAAGAAGTTCCGTGAGCCGCAGCTCGCGCACAGGCTCCGGCGACACGGCGGAAATTTCCGACGAGGCGAAGCGCCTCTACTCCGAAATGATCCACAAATATGACCAGCCCGCAAGCTCCAGCGCCTCGCAGAACAGCGGCGGCGATGCCGGCCAGTCCGGCGGCGAGGCCGGCGGTGAAGGCGCGCCCGCCGGAGGCGGTGGTGGCGCGGGCGGGGCTTCCTCCTCGTCCGGCAACGACGCCGAGAGCATCCGCAAACAGATCCAGGCCTTGAAAAGCCAGCTCATGAGCCTGACCTCCAACCTCACGGGCGGCGCGGCGGACGCGGGCGTGACCGGCAAGATCGACGCCCTCCAGTCGCAGATAGCGGCCCTGGAGGCGCAGCTCAACGAAATGGAGCAGGCCGGCTAGGGGCCTAGGGCGTCCATCATCCCCCTCCTGCGCGAACCTGTTTGACAGAAACGGCGCGGCTGGGCTAGGGTAGGCTTCCGGGCGCGGAAATATCCGCCGCCGAAGCACCCCAACCTGGCCAGCCAGCTGACCGGAGGTTCGCATGAAGTCCCTTAAAGGCTCCCAGACCGAAAAAAATATCCTCATCGCCTTTTCCGGCGAGTCCCAGGCGCGCAACCGCTACACCTTCTACGCCTCGCAGGCCAAGAAGGACGGCTTCATCTTCGTGAGCAAGATTTTCGAGGAGACCGCCTACCAGGAAAAGGAACACGCCGAGCGCCTGTTCAAGCTGCTCGAGGGCGGCCAGCTGGAGATCTCCGGCACCTTCCCGGCCGGCGTCATCGCCGACACCTATTCCAACCTGATCGAGTCCGCGGCGGGCGAGCATGAGGAATACACCAAGATGTATCCCGACTTCGCCACCATCGCCGAGAACGAGGGCTACTACGCGGTCTCCACGGCCATGCGCAACATCCTCATCGCGGAAAACTACCACGAGAAGCGCTTCCTCGACCTCGCCAACAAGATCAAGACCAACACCATGTTCTCCAATCCCGAGCCCACGGTGTGGCGCTGCCTCAACTGCGGCTGCATCGTGGAAGGCAAGGACGCCCCGGATGTGTGCCCGGCCTGTCTGCATCCCAAGGGCTGGTTCGTGCGCCTGGACATCAAGTTCTAGGGCCTGCATTTCCTGAGTCGAAAACCCCCGCAGCTCCTCACGGAACGGCGGGGGTTTTTGCTTGGATTTCGAGAAAAGGCAGTCGGCCCTACGCCGTGACAAAGTTAATTCCTTAATTCCGTCTGGAGCGCAGCGACAGACGGGGGCTGCGACCGGATGGCGGCGCGAAGCGCCGTGCCCGTTGGCGAGCAAAGCGAGCC
>CAMWVJ010000182.1 GCA_947177645.1 uncultured Desulfovibrio sp. | reverse complement strand
CGCGCGGGGGCGTGCAGATGGCGAGGCGCGCCACGCCGGCCACCTGTGCCGGGATGGCGTTCATGAGCAGGCTCGAGATGAGCGGGGTGTTGCCCCCCTGGCCGCCGGGCACATAGAGGCCCACCGCGTCCACCGGGAGCACGCGCTGCCCGAGGATGGTGCCGTCCGGGCGCGTCACGAACCACGAGCGGTCAAGCTGCGCCTCATGGAAGGAGCGGATATTGGCCGCGGCGCCGTAAATATAGTCCCGGCTCTCCACCGGCACGGAGGCTGCGGCCCGCGCGATCTCCTGCGGGCTCACCCGCACGGGCCGGGTGAACTCCGGGGCGTCGAACTTTCGCGTGTAGTCCACCAGGGCCGCGTCGCCGTGCTCGCGCACATGGGCGATGATGTCGCGCACGGCGGTCTCCACGCCGGCGTCGGGCGTGGTGCGCCCGGCGAGCCAGCCGGAGGCCTGGGCCCAGTCTTTTTCATTCTGGATGTGGAGCAGGCGGCATGTCATGGGTGGTCTCCTCGCATCGTGCAAGTGGTGTACAGGAATGCCGGGCGAATGTCGAGCCGGGCGCCGACTTTGGGTGCCCGCATCTTGACACTGGCGCCGCGCAAACGTACCACAATGGCAACGCGCCGCGGGCTGGGCGCTTCCCCGGTCCGCGCACCCATCCATGAGGAGGAACCAAGATGCGTCACAAGATGCACCCTTATTATAGCGCACACTCCCCGCATGAGGCCCGCCGCCACGAGGAGGAGAGGGAACGCCATGACGCCGCCATGGAAGACGGCCCCTTCGGCGCGTCCGGCGAGGCCCAGGGCGACGAGCTTGCCAACCAGGCCGACGCCGTGCGCGACGTGACGGAGCCGGCCCCCGAAAAGGAGGGCGCCCCGGCGCCTGAAGCCGCCCCAGCGGACGACGAGGCCCTGGCCCGCTGCAAGGCGGAGATGGAAGAACTGCGCCTGCGCACCGCCGCCGAGATGGAAAATTTCAAGAAGCGGCTCACCCGCGAGCATCAGGAGCAGATGCGCTTCGCGGCGGAACGCGTCTTGGGCGACCTTTTGCCCAGCCTCGACAACCTCGACCTCGCCCTGCAGTACGGCAGCCAGCACGAGGCCTGCAAGGACATGCTCCAGGGCGTCTCCATGACGCGCAAGCTCCTTTTGGACGCGCTGGAAAAGAACGGCCTCAAGGCACTCGGCGAGGTGGGCGAGGAGTTCAACCCCGAAGTCCATGAAGCCGTCGGTTTCGAGCCCAACCAGGATCTCGCCCCGGGTTCGGTCACGCGGGTCATGCAGCGCGGCTACAAGCTCAATGACCGGTTGCTCCGGGCCGCCAAGGTGATGATCAACCAGTAGTCCCGGCAGCGGTTCCGGCCGGCGATGGCCGCGTTCTAGTGGACATTCGTCGCAGGTTCCAGTAGGAACAGCTTTTTACGGCGCCCGGCGCGCATGGCTGGCCCATACAAGGGCTGGTCATGCGCTGGCGGGCGCATTGGCCTTTTTGGCCGTGGCGTTCACTCTTTCTTTCGCAGGTCCCGCGCCATGCCCGTCGACATCCCCCGCTTTGAGGTCGGAAGCGTTCCTTCCACTGTCCCCACCACTGTTCCTGAAGTGCGCCTCACAGCCGACACGAAGCTCGAGATACGCCCGGCGCGCGTGTCGGACGTGCACGGCATGTCGGCGCTCATCAACCAGTATGCGTCCTCCAACGTCATGTTGGCCCGCGGGCCGCAGTATCTCTATCAGCATATCCAGGACTACATGGTGGTGACGGCGCCCTCGGCGGAAAACGGCGCGGAGACGGTCGTCGCCTGCGGCGCCCTGCATGTGCTCTGGTCCGACCTCGCCGAGATCCGCTCCATCGCGGTGCACCAGTCCTGCCAGGACAGGGGCCTCGGGCGCAAGCTCGTGGGCGCCCTGGTGGAGCGCTGCCGCGACCTGGGCATCCCGCGGGTCTTTGTGTTCACCTTGGTGGCCTCGTTTTTCCGCAATTGCGGTTTCAGGGAATTTGAGCGCGAAAACCTGCCCCCCATCGTCTGGGTGGAGTGCAGCAAGTGCCCCAAGTTCTACCGCTGTGACGAAATCGGCATGATCCGCTCCCTCACGGACTGAGACCGCACCGGGCACCGCGGCAGCTGCACACCATCCCCTCATCACACGCCAAGGCGGAGCACTCGTATGAACAGGCTTGCAGGCAGGGATTTTCTCAAAGAGATCGACTTCACGCCCGATGACCTCGTTTACCTTCTCGACCTGGCGGCGCGCCTCAAAGCGGCCAAGAAGGCCGGGCGCGAGCCGCGCTTTCTCGAGGGGCGCAATATCGCGCTGCTCTTTGAGAAGGACTCCACGCGCACCCGCTGCGCTTTTGAGGTCGGCGCCCATGACCAGGGCGCGCACGTCACCTATCTCGGGCCCACGGGCTCGCAGATGGGCAAGAAGGAATCCCTGGCCGATACCGCGCGCGTGCTCTCCGGCTTTTTTGATGGCATCGAGTACCGCGGCTTCGAGCAGGCACGGGTGGAGGCACTCGCCGAATATGCCTCCGTGCCGGTGTGGAACGGTCTGACCAACGAGTGGCATCCCACCCAGTTGCTCGCCGATATGCTCACCATGCGCGAAACCTGCCCGAAGCCGCTTGGCCAGCAGAGTCTCGCCTATCTGGGCGATGCGCGCTACAACATGGGCAATTCGCTCATGGTGGGCTCGGCCATGCTGGGCGTGGATTTTTGTTCGGTGGCGCCGCGCGAGCTCTGGACATCAGATGAGGTCTACGAGATGGCCCGCCACATCGGCGAGCGCACCGGCGCGCGCATCACCCGCACGGAAAGCGTGGAGGAGGGCGTGCGCGGCAGCGATTTTCTCTATACGGATGTCTGGGTCTCCATGGGCGAGCCCGACGAGGTCTGGAAGGAGCGCATCCGCCTGCTCACGCCCTACCGCGTCACGGAAAGGGTCATGCAGCTCACGGGCAATCCCGACTGCCGCTTCCTTCATTGCCTGCCGGCCTTCCATGACCGCAAGACCGAGATCGGCGAGCAGATCTGGCGTCGCTTCGGCATCGAGTGCATGGAGGTGGACGACGCGGTGTTCGAGTCCCCGCGCAGCGTGGTCTTTCAGGAGGCGGAAAACCGCCTCCACACCATCAAGGCGGTCATGGTGGCCACGCTGGCGTCAAGGCCGCTGGACTTTCCCGAGTAGGGGGGCGCGCGAGCCCCCATCTGACCGGAGGCCAGATGCCGACCATTCGCAAGAACCTGCTGCAACTGCTCTTTTCCGGCGCCTATCTCCTGCGCTGGAACGATAAGCTGCGCCCCGTGGAATTGCAGGAGATCGACAAGCAGGCGCACAAGATGCTGCTCGCCTGCGCGCTCTGGCAGGAAAATTCGCGCGACATGCCGGCGCAAGAGCGCACGGCCCTGGGGCAGAAAATCATCGAGGGCGGCCTTTTCGACTATTTTTACCGCTGCATCATCACGGACATCAAGCCGCCGGTTTTCTACAAGATCAAGGAAAATCCCGAACATTACCGCCAGCTCACGGAATATGTGCTCGGGCGCCTCGAGCCCGTGCTGGCGCCGCTCGGCCCCTTCTGGGAGCGCATGCGCGCCTGGCATCTCGAGGGCGCAGGTGAGGACAGCCTTGCCCGCCGCATCCTCACCGCGGCCCATCTCTATGCCTCGCAGTGGGAATTTCAGATCATCAGGCCGCTCAACGGCTTTGACGATGAAATGGATTCCATCGGGCAGTCCTTCGTGGAGCGGCTCAACACCCTGCGCAGCTTGCGCGGCATGGATTCGCTGCTCATCCCGGGCACGGCGCTCGCGCGTTTCGCCAATCTTTGCGGGCAGCTGCGCTTCCAGATCCGCTGGACGCAGGCCCCGCGCATCCCGGCCACTTCGGTGCTCGGGCACATGTTCATCGTGGCTTCCCTGGGCTACTTTTTCAGCCTCGGGGTGGGGGCCTGCCCGGCGCGCGCGGTCAACA
>CAMWVJ010000181.1 GCA_947177645.1 uncultured Desulfovibrio sp. | reverse complement strand
GGGCTTGCGGCCGGGCGCCGGACAAGCGAGGTGTGGGGCAGATGGCAGAACCGCGGGTGCTCGTGCTCGGCGTGGGCAATATCCTCCTCAGCGACGAGGGCTTCGGCGTGGCCGCCGTGAACCGGCTGGAGCAGGACTACAGCTGGCCCGCCAATGTGCGCCTTCTGGACGGCGGCACGCTCGGCCTCTTCCTCATGCCCGACATCATGGATTCCGACCTTCTGGTGGTGCTCGACGTGGTGCTCGGCCCCGGCGCGCCCGGGACGATCTACCTGCTGGAGGGGGAAGACCTGCGCAAGAGCCTGAGCTTCCGGGATTCCACCCACCAGACCGACCTTGTGGACACGCTCATCAGTTGCGGTCTCGCCGGCCACAGGCCGGAGACCTTCATCATCGGTATCCAGCCCGGCGACTGGCAGACCCTTTCGCCGGAACTGACCCCGGAGCTAGCGGCGAAGCTCCCGGAATTCTGCGCCAAGGTGGTGGCAGAGCTGGGCCGGCGCGGGATCACGGCCACGCCCAGGGCATCGGCCTGAAGGCCGGCGGCGGGGGCGGCCAGGGCCGCTTGCCGGCGCAGTCCGCAAGGGAGAAGGTGCAACGGGAGGCAGCATGCGCAGCCGGGTCATCAAGACAAATCTGCTGGTGGGCGTCATCCTCCTCATCGGCTTCCTCCTCACCGCCTGGTTCAGTCACCGCGCCAATTACCGCGTTTCGCTGACCGCGCTGGAGCAGGTCTCGGCGCTCACGGCGGACAGCATCTATTTCCGGCTCTCCTCGGTGCTGAACCGGCCCGTGACCATCGCCCTGACCATGGCCGGGGATACCTTCCTCGCCGACTGGCTCCTGCGCGAGGGCGCGCATCTGGACGAGGCGGAGTTCGCGCGCGCCATCCAGTCCTATCTCGCGGCCTATCAGGAAAGGGATCATTTCGATTCGGTCTTCCTGGTGTCGGCCGCGAGCCGGCGCTATTACAGTGCTACCGGCATCGACCGTGTGCTCGCCCCGGGCGCCCCGGAAAACGCCTGGTATGCCGAGCTTTTGGCCTCAAAACGCCAGTATTCGCTCAATGTGGATACGGACAAAACGGCGGGCGCGGGCAAGGCCCCGGCGGTCTTCGTGAACTGCAAGATCATGGATCCCTGGGGCGAAGTGCTCGGCGTGGTGGGCATCGGCATCCGCACCGATGTCCTCAAGCGCATCCTCAAGGAATATGAGGAGCGCTATGGGGTGGAGGTCTTCCTGCTCGACCGCTCGGGCACTGTCGAAGTCTCGCAGGGGCATACCGGCGAGGAGCACAGGGACTGGTTCACGCTCTCAGGCCGTGAGCAGCTCCGCGGCGCCATCCTCGACAGGCGCAACAGCGACGCCAATTTCGGTGTCTGGGCGGGGGGCGCCGGGGAGAGCGGGGAACTGGATGGTCCGGCGGGCCCGGGCTCTTCCTATCTTGTCACGCGCTACATGCCCGAGCTTTCGTGGTATCTGGTGGTGGAGCAGGACGCGGCGCCGCTCATCGCCAAGATGCGGTCGCAGATCAGCACATCCATCTTCGTGCTTCTGCTCATCCTCGCCAGCGTCTTCACCGTCATCACCCTGGTCATCAGGGGCTTCAACAAAAAGATCACCGGCATCATCGAGCAGCGCCTCGGCCTGTTCAAGCAGGCCACGGAACAGCTCTATGACGATATTTACGAATGGAACATCACGCATAACCGCTGCGTGGGCGCGAACACCGAAGAATATTTCGCGCGCATCGGCGCAAGCCGCCTCTCCTTTGACGAGGGCCTGCGCATCATCGCCGAAAAGCAGATCAAGCCCGAGTTCCGCGAGGGCTATGTGGCGCGCTTCTGCACCAGGAACGTGCTCGCCGAATTCCGCAAGGGCAACCATCACCTGCGCTATGACTTCATGATCACGCAGGACGGCAAGTCCTACCACTGGATGCGCATCGACGCCCATGTATTCTACTCGCCGGACGATGACTCCCTGCATATGTTCACCTACAGGAAGAACATCGATGCGGAAAAGCAGAAGGAGGCCCTGGCCAATATCGACGAGATGACGGGCTGCTCCACCAAGAAGGCCACGGAGCGCATGATCGACGATGCGCTCCTCCACCATCCAGACGCCCCGGCGGCCTTTTTCATCTTCGACATCGACGATTTCAAGCAGGCCAACGACACTTTCGGGCACGCCTTCGGCGACCGCTGCATCCGGGAATTTTCGGCCACCATCAGGAAGCACTTTCGCGAGCAGGACATCGTGGGGCGCCTCGGCGGCGACGAATTCGCGGCCTTCATCCCCATCCCGAGCCACGCCTGGGCCGAGCAGAAGGCCCGCGAGCTTGTGGAAGCCCTGCATTTCGTCTGCACGGACGGCGAGGACAGCTGGCAGGTCTCGGCCAGTATCGGCGTGGCCTTTGCCCCGGAGGACGGCACCCGCTTCATCGACCTCTACCAGGCGGCTGACGCGGCCCTCTACGAGACCAAGCAGAACGGGAAAAACGGCTTCACCATCCACCGGCCGGAGAGCCGGGAGGGAGAGGGGAACGCCGGAGCGGGAAGAAGCGGTATCGGATAAAACAAGGGCCGGAGACTCGTGGTCCGGCCTCAGGGCGTGGTGGTATCGTCGGTCATGTCCGGCGGAAGACTGTCTTCAGTCCAGAGGCGGAAACCGGCCTCGCGCAGGCGTTTGGCCCAAAGGCCGTCGCCGGGCCTGAGTGTGTGGCTGAAGCTCCCGTCATAGACCGCGCCCACCCCGCAGGAAGGGGAGCGGGCCTTGAGGATGGCCTCCCGGGCGCCGCTGGCGAGGGCCGCGGCAAGGGCGCGCTCCGCGCCGCGCTCAAAGGCCGCGGTCACATCCTCGCCGCCACGGCAAAGCACGCGGACCTCCCTCTTTTCAGGGCCGGCCAGCACCTGTTCGCACGGGGGCCGGGGCACGGGAAGGCCCGAAAGGCTCTCCGGGCACACGGGCACGGCAAGGCCCGCCTTCACGAGCGCCACCACCTGCGGGCACGGGTTGCTGCCCCCGTCATAGCGGCAGCAGAGCCCCGCCAGGCAGCCGCTCACCACGAAGCGGGGCCGTGGAGCCGCGCCGGCAGTATCCTTAATGGCTTTTGCCATCCGCCTCACCACCGGCCTGCGCGGCCTTGCGTTCCTCAAGGCGGCGCTGCATGCGGTTCGCCATGCCTTCGCGCACAGCCTTGCGCGTGGCCTCTTCCGACTCCTGCGTCACCGGCACGTCGCTGTAATAGATGGCACCGCTGTGGATATTGTGCTCTTCCTGCACGGCGTCATAGCGCTGCCATGCCGGCGAGAGCGAAAACAGCCAGGGGCCGATGACGCAGAAGAAGAGCAAAAGGCCGCCTATCCAGCAGCAGAGGCGAAAGACGGTGCGCGTAACAGGCGGCATGGCGGGCTCATGAAAAAAGCCGCCGCGGCTTGAGGGCCGCGGCGGCTTGTGCTGGCCGGAGCGCTAGATGCGCGCCGTGATTTCGGGGAAGACCTTGTAGAACATGATCCAGGCCATGAGCAGGGTCAGGGCCAGGTTCAGGGACTGACCGCACACATAGAGGATGACCGGCTTGCCGCCCTTGAAGTACTTGGCAAGGGCGCGGAAGTCGGTGGTGAGGCCGATGGAGATGAAGGCCAGGCAGAAGAACCAGCCGCGCAGCGGGTTGGCCACCTTGTTGACGCCGTTGTCAACGAGCATCTTGGCAAAGTCGCCGCCAAGCTGGGCGCTGATGATGGACATGATGACCGAGACCGCGAGGAAGCCGATGACGAACTTCGGGAAGCGGTTCCAGATCTCGCCCGCGCCCACCTTCTCGCCGGTGTTGTCCACCTTGGTGGTGAAGTAGATGGCCACGCAGAAGGCGGTCACGCCGATGAGCACGTTCTGGATCATCTTGACGGTGGCGGCAACCTGGAGGGCCTTGGGGCCGAGCCACGCGCCGGCGGCGCCCACGGCGCCCGTGGCGTCGACCGTGCCGCCAATC
>CAMWVJ010000180.1 GCA_947177645.1 uncultured Desulfovibrio sp. | reverse complement strand
CCAGGCCGGCTTGGCGGGCGGGCGCGCCGCGCTCGCCTGCACCTTTGCCATCGGCCTGCCCCTGGTCTCGGCCTGTATCGGACTCTGAACCAACGAGGATGAAATGATCATCGATTTTCGCGTGCGCGCGCCCTTCAGGGGCTATGAGAACAACTTTCTCTTCACCCATCTTGACCGGGTGGAGCAGGACACGCTGACCCGGGTGGATTCCAAGGTCTCCCCTTCGGCCAAAAATTTCTCCCTGCCCGCCCTGCTGGAGGAGGCCGCGGCGGCCGGGGTCACGCGCATGGTGGTGCCCGTGCGCCGCAACCACGGCAATTTCAACCGGGAGCTGGCCGAACTGGTTGAGGAATACCCGGACAGGTTCGTTGGCCTCGCGGGCATCAACATCGCCAACCTTGAGGAGGCCCGGGAAGAGATCGGCCGCTATGTGCTCGAGGGACCGCTCAGCGGCATCGTGCTTGAGCCCGGGCAGGACGCGACGCCCTGGTTCGCCAACGCGCCCTGGGCGCTGCCGCTGTATGCGTTCTGCGAAGAGGCCGGGGTGCCCGTGGTCTTTACCTTTGGCGGCATCATGACGAAATCCCTGCGCTATTACGACCCCCTGCTCATCGACGACATCGCCGCGGCCTTCCCGCGCCTCAAGATCGCGCTCTGCCACGGCGGCTGGCCCCATGTGACCGCATGCTGCCAGATCGCGCTCAACCGCGGCAATGTCTGGCTCGCGCCGGACATCTACATGGTGCGCTCGCCAGGCATGGCGGACTACATCATGGCCGCCAACCACCTCCTCAGGGAGCGCATCATCTTCGCCTCGGCCTATCCCATCCTGCCCCTGGACAAGGCCGTGGAGGCCTACCGCACATGCGGCCTCTCGGAGGCTTCGCTGCCCTATGTCATGGGCAAGAACGCCGCCGCCTTCCTGGGGCTGGAGATGGGGGACGCCGCCGCCCGGTGACGGTCGCCCGCTCCTTCCGGGCCACGGGAGGGGTACAGGCCACGCGGAGCGGCGCAAGGAGCCGCCGCGATTTTTTCATCGCAAATTTTGGCGCGCCTGCCCGGGGTGGCAGGCCGGGGGAAATGCCATGACAAAAACCAGCGCGTTCACGTCCATCAAGTGGCTGTTTACCATCGCCGTGCCGCTCTGCCTCCAGTTCCTGCCCGTCTCGGGCGACTTCACCCTGCAGATGCGGGAATTTCTCGTGGCCACCACCTTTGTCATCTTCCTGGCGGCGTTTGAGCTGTTGCCCAACATGCTGGTCGGGCTCCTCATGCCGGTAGCCTATATCCTCACCGGCACCGTGCCCGCCAAGGCGGCCCTTGGCGTGTGGTCGGGCAGCCTCATGATCTTCATGATCATCGGCGGCATGATCTTCGCCAATGCCCTCGACGAATCGGGCCTTTTGAAGCGCATCGTGCTCTGGGCGGGCAGCAAGTGCAAGGGGAGCCTGCTCAAGCTGCTTTTCGCCACCACCGTCGCGGGCCTCGCCATCATGACCGTGACCTTCATGAACGGCTGGCTCATTACCCTCATCCTCTGCTACAGCATCGTGAAGGCACTGAAGCTGGAAAACACGCCCGAGGGCATCCTGTTCATGATCGTGGCGCAGATCGTGTCGACAGCCGCCCTGAACTGGGTGTACGCCCCGCAGACCAACGCCCTCTGGATGGAGGGCGTGCGCATGATCGTGCCCGGTTTCGAGATGCCGTGGTACATCCTGCCGGTCTACAATTTTCCGTATCTCATCATCCAGTTCATCCTCATCCTGATCTTCTACAAGCTCTACAAGCCCCAGAAACTGCTCAAGGGCGGCGAAACGTTCTTCAGGGAGGAATACGCCAAGCTCGGGCCCATCACCCCCACGGAGATCAAGGCCATCATCCTCACCCTGCTGCTCTTTGTGTATATCTTCACCTATCCGCTCCACGGCTGCGACATGAACTATGCGTTCATCATCGTGCCCATCCTCTGCTTCCTGCCCGGCATCCAGATCGCCACGCAGGAAAAGTCGCTCAACACCGTGAGCTTCGGCTTCATCCTCTTTCTCGCGGCCTGCATGAGCATCGGCGTGGTGGGCGGCATGGTGGGCATCGGCCCGGTCATCGGTAAGCACATCACACCGCTGCTGGAGGGGCTGCCCATCCCCATCTTCCTCTTCCTCTGCATCATTTTCGGCATCCTGATGAACATCCTCATGACGCCGGTGGCCATGCAGGCCATGTTCCCCGGGCCTTTGGCGGCCATCGGCCTGGGGCTGGGCATCTCGTACCCGCTTTTGCCCTATATTTCCATGAACTTCGCCAATGACATGGTGTTCTTCCCCTATGAAAACGCCTTCCTGCTCGTGTTGTACGGCTTTGGCGTGATGTCCATGAAGGAGTTCATGAAGTTCAACGTCATCAAGATGGGCGCGACGCTCGTGCTCTTCTGGCCCATCGTGCTGCCCTTCTGGTATACGCTTGGCCTGATGTAAAAGGAGATATGCAATGAAGATCATCGACGTGCGGATGCGGGCGCCCTTCGGGCCTTATCTTGAAAAGGGCAACATGTTCGACAAGGAGGTGCGTCACCCCTTTGCCCTCGCCACCTTTTACAGGAATTTCGGCTGCCGGATGTCGGCCTCCATGGCTGAAGCCTCCATGGAGCTGCTGCTGGAGGAGATGGACGCCCTCGGCGACGTGACGGGCGTGGTCAGCATGCGCCGCAGCGCAAAAGGCTTTGAAAACGACGCCCTGGTGGAGCTTTTGCAAAAATATCCGGGCCGTTTCCTGGGGGCCTGCGGCCTGCCCCCGGAAGATGCGGACGCGGCCCTCGGGATTTTGCAAAAGTATGTGGTGGATGGCCCCTGTATCACGGCCTTTATGGAACCGGGCTTTGCCGGCCTGCTCATGGACGACGCGAAGATCGGCCCCATCTATGCGTTTTGCGAACAGCACGCCATCCCGCTCCTCATCTCCTACGGCGGCTTTCACGGCCCCACGGACGAATACTGCAAGCCCGTGCACGCGCAGCAGGTGGCCGAAAACTATCCCGGCCTGAAAATCTGCCTCTGCCACGCCTGCTGGCCCTGGGTGGAGCCGGCCGTCATGCTGGCCTACCGCTGCCCCAATGTCTGGCTCTCGCCGGACATCTATGCTCTGCATGTGGCCGGCGGCCAGGGCTATATCGAGGCGGCCAACTACATGCTGCGCGACAAGATCCTCTACGGCTCGGCCTATCCCTGCGTGGATCTGGAAAGCTCGGTGGCGCAGTATCTGGAAAAACTCCACGCGGACGTGGCGGAGAATATCTTTTACAGGAATGCGCAGGCCTTTTTCGGCGTCAGGGAGTGAGAGCGGCTGACGCCGCAAGAGCAGTTTTTAATGAATGCAGGGAACTCCGGCGGCGTAGCCGGGGTTCCCTGTGGGCGTTTTGCGGGCAGGGGGAGCGGCCCTTGTTATGACTGGTGATTGGCGAAGGGGAAAGGCTTGTCGGGCTGGCCGCAGGTAGCCTTGAATCGGGCCAGCAGCTTTTCCTCACACTGGCGCGGGTCTTCGTTTTCTGTGACGCGCCAGGTCACCAGCAGCTTTTCCGGCTCCTTGATTTGCCAAATGTCACGGCCGCCGTGGTGACTGTTTTTTGCCCCCTTATACCAGCGCATGTAGGCCCTGAGCCGGGTGCGGAGGTTGGAGGCGCCCTTGCCGTGGAGAACGCCGGCCTTGCCGATATAGAGCACCCGCGTGCCGTCGATCCACTGACCATCCAGGACTGTTTTGGACTTAGGCTCCACTCCATTCTCATTAAAAAACACTGCCTTCACATCCTCGGTGAACTCGGGCTTTTCCGCGTCCGGGGCGAGGATAAGGTACACGCCATTTTTTTTGGGGATTTTCGCCATCTTCCCCTCGTCGACAAGCTCCTTCACCGTGTAGCAGCAGCCGAAACCCTGAAGGTCGGGGCAGGAGAGTTTTTTAAAATCCACCTCGTCGATCCATGTTTTTTCCATTTTTTTATCCTCAGTCATTCTTTCTC
>CAMWVJ010000179.1 GCA_947177645.1 uncultured Desulfovibrio sp. | reverse complement strand
CCCCGGCAGTGCGGGCCCATGGAGGACCTGGCGGCGTCCCCGGGCGACGCCGAGGGGGACAGCGCCATCGGGGCCGCTCAGGGGGCGGACGCGCTCTTCATGCCCGAGCCCGGCGCCATGTACGCGCCGGACCACGCCACCTGGGTGGAGGTGCCCGAACTCGCCAAGGGGCTGTGCGGCATTGACCGGCCCATTCACTTCCGCGGGGTGTGCACGGTGGTGCTCAAGCTCCTGCTGCTCACCGGCGCGGACGTGGCCGTGTTCGGCCAGAAGGACTGGCAGCAGCAGGCCATCATCCGGCGCATGGTGCGCGACCTCAACGTGCCCACGCGCATCGAGGCCCGGCCCACCACGCGCGAGGCGGACGGCCTTGCCATGTCCTCGCGCAATGTCTACCTCACGCCGGACGAGCGCGCCGTGGCCCCGCAGATCCGCGCGGCCCTGCTGGAGGCGCGCGAGGCCGTTGCCGCCGGCGAGACCGACGTTGCCCGCCTGCGCGAGCTTGTGCTGGCCCGCTGGCGCGAGCACATGCCCGACGGCAAGCCCGACTACCTGGAGATCGTCCATCCCGAATCGCTGGAGCCGCTCAAAAGCGTGGACGGCCCGGCGCTCATGGCCTGCGCCGTCCGGCTCGGCAAGGCGCGGCTCATCGACAACATCCTGCTCCGTTCCTGAAGCCTGTTCGCAAAAGGAGAACACCATGAAAAACGCGAATAAGAAGGGCAAATACTATTTCACGTCCGAATCCGTCACCGAGGGCCATCCCGACAAGGTGGCCGACCAGATTTCCGACGCGGTGCTCGACACCCTGCTCGCGCAGGACGCGGACGCGCATGTGGCCTGCGAGACCCTTGTGACCACGGGCATGGCCGTCATCGCCGGCGAGATCAGTACGCGCGGCTACGCCGACCTGCCCAAGGTGGTGCGCGAGACCATCAAGAACATCGGCTACAACAGCTCGGACATGGGCTTTGACTGGCAGACCTGCGCGGTCATCTCCTCCATCGACCACCAGTCGCCCGACATCGCCCAGGGCGTCCTGCGCGCGAGCCCGGAGGAGCAGGGCGCGGGCGACCAGGGCATGATGTTCGGCTACGCCATCAACGAGACGCCCACCCTCATGCCGGCCCCCATCTACTGGGCGCACCAGCTTTCGCAGCAGCTCGCGCGGGTGCGCAAGGACGGCATCGTGGACTTCTTCCGGCCCGACGGCAAGACCCAGGTGTCGTTCGAGTACCAGGACGGCAAGCCCGTGCGCATCAACAATGTGGTGGTCTCCACCCAGCACGCGGCCGACGTGGGCCAGGCCGAGGTGGCCGAGGCCGTGAAGGAGCACGTCATCCGGCCCATCCTCGGCGACTCGGGCTATTTTGACGAAAAGGACTGCGAGATCTTCATCAACACCACGGGCCGCTTCGTGGTGGGCGGCCCCATGGGCGACTGCGGCCTCACCGGGCGCAAGATCATCCAGGATACCTACGGCGGCAGCGGCCACCACGGCGGCGGCGCCTTCTCCGGCAAGGATCCCTCCAAGGTGGACCGCTCCGGCGCGTACATGGGCCGCTACATCGCCAAGAACGTGGTGGCCGCGGGCCTGGCCCCGGAATGCGAGGTGCAGATCGCCTACTGCATCGGCGTGGCCGACCCGGTGAGTGTGCTCGTCTCCTCGCGCGGCACCAGCGACATCCCGGACGAGGTGCTCACCAAGGCCGTGCGCGAGGTCTTTGACCTGCGGCCCTACTTCATCAGCAAGCGCCTCGACCTCAAGCGGCCCATCTACAGCAAGACCTCGTGCTACGGGCACTTCGGCCGCGAACTCCCCGAATTCACCTGGGAAAAGACGGACGCCGTGACCGACCTGCGTACCGCGGCCAAGGTGTAGGCGGGCGCGAAACGGCGCGATTTACCGCGTTTGCAAAAGGCGGCGTGTCCTCACGGGGTGCGCCGCCTTTTTGCGTGTACGAGGGCGCAGCGCGGCTCGCCGCAGGAAGCGCAGAGCGGGATCGGCCTGCGGTTGCGCGCCTTTGTGAGTTGCAGTAGATTCAGGAGCCCTCCTGAGCGGGCTTTCTTCCGCGTCCTCCTGCCGTCTCGGGGATTTGCGCCCCAGAGCCCGGGGCTGACGCGCGGCCGGAGTGGCGGGGGCGCTGTTTCATCAACACACCGCAGGATGATGAGAAGCAGGCCTGAAAACTCTTTTGCCGGTTTCACGCGCAGGGATGACCCAACCCCGCCGTGCACAGGATGCAACGATGCCGAAGATTGCCTTTATTTTTCCTGCATATAATGAAGAACAGACTATTGCAGATACGTTGCGTACCTTTCATGGTGAAGTCCCAGAAGCGGAATTATGGGTCATAGATAATAATTCAAGTGATGATACAGCAAAAATATCCAAAGAAACACTGAGCGAAATACGTGCGGGGGGGGGCGTACTGTTTGAAAAACGCCAGGGAAAGGGGAATGCAGTACGAAAGGCCTTTCGGGAAATCGATGCTGACTATTATTTGATTTCGGATGCTGACCTCACCTATCCCGCAGCCCAGGCGCGCGAGCTGCTGGCCCCTGTGCTGGCCGGCGATGCGGACATGACCGTGGGCGACCGCCACGCCAATGGCCGCTACAAGTCGGAGAATAAAAGGACCTTTCACAATTTTGGCAATCATCTTGGCCTGTTTCTGATAAATACGCTCTTCAGCAGCCGGCTCTCCGACATCATGAGCGGCTATCGGGCTTTCAACCGGCAGTTTGTCAAAAATTATCCCATTCTGGTGGAAGGCTTTGAGATTGAGACGGACATGACCCTGCACGCGCTCGACAAGCGTTTCCGCATCGCCGAGCTGCCCATCGACTATAAAGACCGCCCCGAGGGGAGCACATCAAAGCTCAATACCTTTCATGACGGCCTGCGGGTCATCAAGACCATCATCAATATTTTTCGCTATTACAAACCGCTGTGCTTCTTCGGCATCCTCTCCCTGTTCTTCTTTCTTTGCGGGCTTGTTGCGGCCATCCCCGTGCTCGGCGATTACATCGCCCATGGCTATATTTACCATGTGCCGCTGGCCCTGCTCGCCACGGGCCTTGAGATAGTGGCCCTGCTCATGCTGGTGGTCGGCCTCATTCTCGATCAAAGCTCCTATTACAACAAATGCAATTTTGAACGAAAACTTCTGGATGATTAAGGCGGGAAGGGAAAAATGCCAGTGCCAGTGCAAGAGAGCGCGTATCTGGAAAAGGAATGCCGGCATCTCCATTCCTGCTTTTTTAAAAGAGATGCCCCGGAAACTCTGGTCCAGGAATATGTGCGCGCCCATGCCGAGCTTGCGGCGTTGCGCGACATTCCCGCTGAAGAAGAGATGACCCTGCGCACGATCCTCGACAAGGGGCTCAATGCCGCGGCCATAGAACCCTGGCTGCGCCGCAAGGGGCACCGCCATGCGCTCACCCGCAAGCTGATGCTCATTGCCTATCTTGCGGAATGCGGGGGTGGGCATGAGGAATTTTTGCGTGAGCCCAGGGGGCGTCTTGCGGGCTGGACGGGCATGCTGCTGGCCGGAGTGAAGGGTGCCGGGGCCCTCGCCGCGGGCTATGCGGAGAAAACCTTTTATGGACTCGTTTGACTGCATCATCGCGGGCTCCGGGCCGGCCGGGGTCAGCGCGGCGCGCCGCTTCGGCGGCGAAGGCTGCTGCATCCTCGACGGGGGGGAAACTTCCCCCCATGCCTTTGGGCACGCCTCCCTGCAGGCGGCCCTGGCGAAGGGCGACTGCCGCGGCCTTTTGGGCAGCCGGTGGGAAATGCTGACGAACCTGGGCAACCCCGCAGAACGGCATGCCAAGCTGCGCGCCGCTGACTCGCGCCATGTGGCCGACGGCGAAGTTTTCCGGGTGCATGACGGGGCCGGGCGGCTGCTGTTGCAGGGGCGCGGCAGCTATGGCGTGGGGGGCATGTCCGAAACCTGGGGCGCCCAGCTTTTTCGCTACACCGCGCGCGACCTGGCCTCCGTGGGGGGCTGGC
>CAMWVJ010000178.1 GCA_947177645.1 uncultured Desulfovibrio sp. | reverse complement strand
ACTACCACCCCCGATGCCGGGGCAAAGGCCACGGCGGCCAAACCCCCCATGGGGCGCAGCCGGGGTACGCGCCCGCTAAAATGGTGGCGCGCGCTCGAGCGCGCATGCCCCTGGATGCGCTCGCGCAGCAGCGCTTTCGCCGCGTCCGCGTCAAAGCGCACAAGGCTCTTCTTTTCCGCCGCCTCCCGGCCAAGGAACATGTCCACCAGCGCGGGGTGGAGGCCGGCGCCCACGAGCTCGAGGCCTCGATGGCGGCGCAGCTCGCGGGCGGTGAAAAACTCCGGGGCGAGGCCGCAGGCCCGGGCGCACTGCGCGAGGCTGCGGCGCACGCGGCTCGCATCGCAGAGGAAGGGCAGAGGCAGCTCCCGGCCCTCCCAGCCGGCCCATACGGTGGCGACCTTCCGCGCCACAGCCGGGGGGAGCGGCACTTCCCGCGCCGTACCTCCCCCACTCCCGGGCACGCGCAGCAGCCCGCGCCCGAAGTCCAGACAGTGCGCGCGAAGCCGGAAAATTTCCACCAGCCTGAGCCCCGCATGGCGCAGCAGCATGAAGATGAACCAGAGCCGCACGCGCGGATGCCGGAGCCTCGGCTGCGCCTTGGCATAGAGCCTTTCCTCGAGCCAAAGCTCCGCGGCCGCAAGCCCGGCCTCGGTGAGCCCGCGCGAGGGCAGGGCGCCCGGCGCGGGGCGCGGAAGCTGTGGCGCCGGCGTCGGCGCATTCCCCCGCGTTTCCGTTTCTCCCTCTCCGCCGTCATGGATCATGCGCTTCCCCTGCCGCATGGGCACGTCTTGGTCAAAAGTGTGCCCATGTTGCGCGGGCGCCGCGACGGGATACTATCAGCAAAAATTCATTTCCAGCAAGGAGAGCGCCATGAAAAAACCTGTGGAAAAAATTTGCCGCGTCGTCGCGGGCACGGTCCTTGCCGCCAGCGTGGCCGCCAATGCCGTGGCGGCGGAGATGACGGTCTCGGCCGCGGCCAGCCTCACGGACGCCTTTGGCGAGATGAAGACCCTCTTTGAAAAGGCGCATCCGGGCCTTGTGGTCAACACCAACTTTGCCGCCTCCAACCCGCTGCTCAAGCAGCTTACGGAAGGGGCGCCCGCCGATGTCTTCGCCTCCGCCGACCAGCAGACCATGGACAAGGCCGTGGCGGCCAAGGTGGTGGACCCGGCCACGCGGCGCGACTTCGCCCTCAATGACCTCGTTCTCATCGTGCCCAAGGGCGCCCAAAAGCCCGCGAGCCTCGAAGACCTGAAAGGCATGCAGCGCATCGCCATCGGCGACCCGGATTCCGTGCCCGCCGGGCGCTACACGCGCGACGCCCTCACGGCCGCGGGCCTGTGGGAGGCGCTGCTGCCCGAATGCGTCCTGGCGGCCAGCGTGCGCCAGGCGCTCGCCTATGTGGCGCGCGGCGAGGCCGACGCCGGCTTCGTGTACGGCACCGACGCCCAGCAGATGGGCGCCAAGGTGGACATCGCCCTGGTGGTCGGCGACCACGACAGCGTGCTCTATCCCATAGCGGTGGCGACCACGGGCGCCAACCCCGCGGCCGGGCAGGAATTCATCGATTTCGTGCTCTCGCCCGAGGGGCAGCAGGTGCTCGCCCGCTACGGCTTCTCCAAGCCTTAAGAGCCAGAATGAACGATCCCCTTTCCAGTCTTGTGGTGGTGCCGCTCGGCATCTCCCTGCGGGTGGCCGGCCTGGCGACCCTTATCGCTTTCCTCACCGCCATCCTCGCCGCCTGGGGCCTGGCGCGGCGGCGCGGGCCGCTGCCCGCCGTGCTGGACGCGCTGTGCACCCTCCCGCTCGTGCTGCCGCCCACGGTCCTCGGCTACTACCTCATCCTGCTGGTGGGCCGGCGCGGGCTCTTCGGGCAGGCTCTGGCCGACATGGGCATCCAGCTCATGTTCTCCTGGCAAGGGGCGGTGGTGGCGGCCACGGTGGTCATTTTTCCGCTCATCTACAAATCCGCCCGCGCCGCGCTGGAGAGCGTGGACGCGCGCTTTGAGGACGCAGCCCGCACCCTCGGCGCCGGCGAAATGCGCGTCTTCCTGAGCGTTTCCCTGCCGCTCGCCTGGCGCGGCGTCTTCGCCGGGGTGATGCTGGCCTTTGCCCGCGGCATGGGCGAATTTGGCGCCACCCTGATGATCGCCGGCAACATCCCCGGCAAGACCCAGACCCTCGCGCTCGCCATCTATTCGGCCTTCCAGGCCGGGGAGGACGTGCGCGCGGCCCTGCTGGCCCTCGTGACCTCGGCGCTGTGCGTGGGCCTGCTGGCCGGGGCGGAACTCTTGCTCAAATGGCGGCTGCGCTGATGCTTGCCGTCGACATCACAAAGCAGGTCTCGCGCGGACCCGCGCCCTTCCGGCTCACGGCGCGCTTCACCTTGCCGGAGGGCTGCCGCAACGCCGTGTTTTTCGGGCCGTCGGGCTCGGGCAAGACCGTGACCATGCAGTGTATCGCCGGCCTCATGATGCCGGACAGCGGCCGTATCGCCGTTGGGGAGACGGTCTTTTTTGACAGCCGGGCGGGCGTGCGCCTGCCCGCGCGCAAGCGCAGGCTTGGCTATGTGCCGCAGGACTACGCCCTCTTCCCGCACCTCACCGTGCTCCAGAACGTGGCCTATGCCCATACCGGGCCCTTTGCCCGCCATGTGGGCAAGCGGGAGCGGGAGGGGGCCCGGGAGATGCTTGGGCGCTTCCGCATCGACCACCTGGCCGGGCGGTATCCGCACGAGCTTTCCGGCGGCCAGCGTCAGCGTGTGGCCCTCGCGCGGGCGCTCAACGCGGCGCCGCGGCTGTTGCTCATGGACGAGCCCTTCTCGGCGCTGGACGTGCCCCTGCGCGAGGCCCTGCGTGCGGAGATCCGGGAGCTTCTGGCGCAGCTCGGCATCCCGTCCATCATCATCACCCACGACCCGGCGGATGTGGAAGCCTTCGGCGGGGCGCGCGTCGTCTTCGAGGGCGGCCGCGCGTCCCTTGCGGCCGATGCGGGCGACGACGAGTGACTGTTGAGGCGATGCGGCAGGGCAGTTGCCCCGGGGAAAAATCCGCCCCGCGTTGTCTATTTCAGCGACACATTCTTCACGCCCAAATGAAAAAACAGCCTGGCGCGCGCCGTCTGGAAATCCGCCAGGGACTTGCTTATGCGCACCTCGGCTTCCGTGAGCCGGGCCTGCGCGTCGATGAGCTCGGTGATGGTGCCCACATTGGTGTTGTAGCGGTGGCTGGCCATGGCGTAATTTTCCTCGGCAGCCTTCAGGCCTTCCTTCGCTGTGGCATGGACTTCCCGCGCCGCATCAATGTCCATCAAGGCTTTCAAAACATCGGTCTTGGCCGCGGCCATGGTATTTTCACAGGCCGCCCGCAAGCCGTCCAGCCGCTTTTTGTCCCGCAGCGTGCCAAAAGCCGTTCTGCCGCCTTCAAAGAAGGGCCAGGTGAAGTTCACGCCCACGGCCCAGTACTTGCGGTCATAGTCCTTCTGGCGCCTCTGGTGATAGTCACGGCTCGTGGCCATCCAGTCCGAGGTCTGGTCGACCTGCGGCAGCGCCTCCCCGGCTGTGGCGTACATGGTCTTGCGGGCGGCCTCGATGCTTTTGCGCGCGATGCGGACATCCGGGCGGTTCTTTCCGGCCAGCTCCAGCGCGGCCCCCTCCTGATAGTCGACTTTTTGGGGATACTCTTCCAGGGCGCCGGCATAGGTCACTTTCTCGTTCGGCGCATAACCAAGATACTGGTTCAACTGGATCTCACAGGTACGGATGGTATTTTCCGTGAGTATCCGCTGTTCCCTGGCCTGCGCCAGCTCCACCTTGTTCTGCAGCACATTCACATACGGCGCCATGCCCACATCCACAAAAGATTCCGCCGCTTCGAGCTGCGTGCGGAGACGCCGGATGGATTCGTTGACATAGCGCAAGTCGCGTCGCGCCTGGAGCAGCAAAAAGAACTGGATCAGCACATTGACGATGAGCTCAAGTTCCGCCAGCCGCACTTCTTCCGCGGCGATCTCCTTATCAA
>CAMWVJ010000177.1 GCA_947177645.1 uncultured Desulfovibrio sp. | reverse complement strand
TTCGGAATCGCTGCACAACATCAGCCGCGCCTTCCAGCTGGAGCACCACAAGGGGACCATCCTGTACCGCAAAATCAGCGAGTGAGGCCCGGCGGGGCCTCACAGGCCTTTCGGAACGTGTGTGAATGCAAAGATCCTGACGATCGCCAACCAGAAAGGAGGCGTGGGCAAGACCACCACCTCGGTCACGCTCGGAAGCGCGCTCGCGCGCGAGGGCAGGAAGGTACTCCTGCTCGACCTTGACCCGCACGCCTGCGCCACGCTGCATGCGCGGATCTTCCCCGAGGAGGTTTCCGAAAGCCTGTATGACATCTTCCTTTCCGACGAAGCGGCGTGGCCCCTGCTCTGGCCGCGGGTTATCCGGCCCGGGGCGCTTCAGGGCATGGACATGGCGCCCGGGCATATCAGGCTCTCGGAACTGGAGGTGGACTTCCGCGAGCGGCGCGCCAAGGGGGCCGTGCTCGCGCGAAGCCTTGCGGCGCTGAAGGAGAGGTATGACTTCATCATCCTGGATTGCCCCCCGCATGCAGGCATCCTGCTGGTGAACGCCCTGGTGGCCGCGGACTTGCTGATCATCCCCATCCAGACGGATTTTCTCGCGCTGCATGGGCTGAAACTGCTCTTTGACACGCTGCATATCCTGAACAAGGTGCTCCCGGCGCCCATCCGCTACCGGGCCGTGCCGACCATGTATGACAGGAGGGCCAAGGCCTGCACGCGGGTTCTGGAGCTCATGCGGCAGAAAATGGGTGGCGCCGTCTTCCGGACGGTCATCAGCGTGGACACGCATTTTCGGGAGGCGAGCGCCCGCGGCTGCTCCATTTACGACATTGACGCCCGCTCGCGCGGGGCGCTCGGCTATGCCAGCCTGGCGCAGGAAGTGCAGGATCTATGGTAAAGACGCCCGAGGAGTATTTTTCCGCGCTCGACCTCGCCGGCCCCGGCGCAGGCGGCGCCCTGAACGACGCCGAGCGCGCCTTCGTTGAAAAATATGTCGGCGCGGAGCTTCTGGGCGGTCTCCCCGCCGTGGGCGGCGCAAGCGCCCCGGCCGCGCCGCAGAAACCGGCACCCACGCTCAGGGAGAGGCTTCAGGGCGAGGCGCGCGTCCAGATGGTGTCGTTCTTCGTGGCGGAACAGCTCTTCTTGCTGCCCGTGGCCGGCATCCAGGAGGTCTTGCGGCATATCGAGCTCGTGAAGGTGCCCATGGCGCCCTCCTTCGTGGCCGGCGTCATCAACCTGCGCGGCCGGGTGACGCCGCTCATCCTGCTGACTGACCTGCTCACCAACGAGGGTGGCACCTATAGCGAGCGCAGTTCCATCATCGTCTGCGGCGCTGACCTGCTGCAACTGGGGCTTATCGTGGACAGGGTGCACACCATGCACATGGTGGAGCAGGAAAAAATTTTGTGGAACGTGGAATCCAAGCTGGGAGAAAGCGCGGACTTTCTCTGTGGCGTCGTTGACCTCGACGATCATGTCTGTGGCATCGTCGCCCCGGAACAGATCACGCAACGGCTGCTCGCATGAGGCGGGCACACTCGCTTTTGAAACTGTGGCGGGAAGGGCGCCGCGCGGGCGCGCACCCCTTCAGCACGATTCACGCCGGGCTTTTGCGAAAGCGCGGCAGTACGCTCGGGAACAGGTGTCAAAATGAAACATATCATGGTCGTCGATGATTCAAAGACCATTCGCAATCTGGTGGCCTTTGTCCTCAAGACCGAAGGCTTCAAGGTGACCACCGCCGAGGACGGGCTGGACGCCATCGAAAAGCTCTACAGCCTTGAGCCGGTGGATCTCATCGTGTCGGATGTCAACATGCCGCGCATGGACGGCTTCACCTTCATCAAGACCCTGCGCACGCAGGATGCCTACAAGGACATCCCCATCATCGTGCTGTCCACCGAGGGCCAGGAGCAGGACATCCAGACGGGCATGAGCCTTGGCGCCAACCTTTACATGGTCAAGCCCGCCCAACCCGAAAAAATGGTGCGCAATATAAAGATGCTTCTTGGCTAGCCGATAAGACCAGCAGTATCACCCCCGGGAGCGGGGCTGCTTTTTAGCCACAGGTAAGGAATGGGTATGAGCCAAGACTTCTTTGATCCGGAACTCGTTGCCGACTTCATTGCGGAAGCCAAGGAACATCTTGAGACCATCGAACCCAACCTCCTCGAACTTGAGAAGGCTCCCGACAATCTCGCCCTGCTGAACGATATTTTCCGGCCCATGCATTCGCTCAAGGGCGCGTCCGGCTTTCTTGGCCTCAACCGCATCAACCATCTCGCGCACAAGTCGGAAAATATCCTCGACGAGCTCCGCAAAGGGAGCATGCAGGTCACTTCCGAGATCATGGACGTTATCCTGTCGTCCACGGATGCCCTGCGCCAGATGATCGAGAATCTTGAAAGCACCAATTCCGAGGGCGATGTCGAGACGGAATCCATCATGGCGCAGATCGACGCCATCATGGCGGGCGAAAGCGCCAGGCCGGCAGAACCGGCGGAAAGCGCCCCCGAGGACGCGCCGGCGGAAGAAATACCTGTCGAAGAGGCTGCGCCCATCGAGGTGGAGGCCGAGGTCGTCATCGAGGCTGAACCCGTCGAAGCCCCCGCGGCCGAGGCAGCGCCTGCGGCACCTGAGGCTGTCCCCGAATCCGCGCCCGCAGCGGCCGCCCCCGCGCAGCCGGCCGGCGATGCGGAAAAGCAGCAGGGCATGAGCGCCAAGGAATGGGTGGCGAGCCTGCCCAGCGGCGCGCCCTATGCCCTCACCGCCTTCGGCGAAGGCCACCTCAAGGACTTTATCGACGAATCCTACGAGATCATCGCCAACCTCAACGACGGCCTCCTCGAGCTGGAGGAAAACCCCACCGGCCGCGATGACCTCGTGAACGACCTCTTCCGCTATTTCCACAACATGAAGGGAAACAGCGGCATCATCGGCTATAACGAGCTCAACGGCCTGACGCACGAGGCCGAGACCCTGCTCAACAATGTGCGCCAGGGCAAGATCACCCCGAGCCACGAGCTCATCGACCTGCTTCTCCTGACGGTGGACGTGATGGAGGGCCTTGTCCAGACCATCGACGTGCCCTCCTGCCAGGCCACGCCCTTTGACACAAGCCCCATCGTCAAGCAGCTCCAGCTTGCGCTCGCCGGCGAGGGCATCGCCCTGCCGCCGGCCCTGCGCGCCGCACAGGCTCCGGCACCGGCCCCGGAAGCAGCCCCCGTGCCGGCCGAAGCCGTGGCCGAAGTGGAGGTGGTGCAGCCGAGCATCATCCCGGTTGGCCTGGAAAATGACGACGCCGAGGTCTTCCGCGTCACGGTGAAGCAACAGCAGGGAATCATCAATGCCGCCCTCGCCACGCTGAAAAAGGACGGCACCCACAAGGATTCCATCGACGCCTTGTACCGCTGCCTCATCGCCATCAAGAACGCGTGCAGCTTCGTGGGCCTCGATGAGATCAAGGTCTATGCGGAACGCACGGCCGGCATCGTGGACCAGGGCCGGAGCACCGGCACGGATTTCGCCTTCCTGACCGACCTGCTCAGCCAGGAGACGGAGATCATCAACGACATGGTCCAAAAGGCGCTGGACGAGGGCAAGGTCAGCGCCAAAACGGAAGAAGCGGCCCCGGCCGCTGCGGCGCCCCAGGCGGCTGCCGCTGCCGCGCCGGCGGCTCCCGCCAAGGAGGCCCCCGCAGCACCGGCTGCTCCGGCCGCACCGGCTGCACCGGCCACTGCGGAAAAGCCCGCGGCAGCAGCCGCTCCGGCACAGCCTTCTTCCGGCGCGCCCGCGGCGCCCAAGCCGGCTGCCCCTGCGGCTCCCGCTGCCCCCAAGGCGGCTGCGCAGCCGCAAGCACAGGCCACCCCCAAGCCCGCTTCCGCGCCCAAGGCGCCGGCCGCTCCCGCGGCAGCTCCCAAGCCGGCCCCCCAGCCGCGGGGGAGTTTAAAAATCAACGCGACCACCGGACCGATCAGGGGGGGGGGTTGCGGGGGTGGGGGGGGATAAAAAGAGGGGTGGGGG
>CAMWVJ010000176.1 GCA_947177645.1 uncultured Desulfovibrio sp. | reverse complement strand
CTGCTGCGGCACCTTCACCAATATCGGGGCCGTGGGCGGCCTCACGAGCCTGCTTTTTCTGGGGGAAAACTCCATCGCGCTGGTGGCGCTCTACCGCCTCTGCGAAGAGCTGTATTACTTCAGCGTCTCCTTCCCCATCGCGCGCTGGTACAGCCCGGGAAATACGCAAACCAAGCTCTCCTTCCGGGCCTTCAGGCTCGACCCCATCCTCTGTGTCATCGTCTGCGCGCTCGGCACGGGCTTCGTGCTCAATCTCGCGGGCGCGCCCAGGCCGGACTTTTGCGGGCCGCTCGCCTCGGGCGCCATGATCGTGGCCACCACGCTCTTTCTCTTCGCCATCGGCCTGAGCCTGCGCCTGTCGCGGCTCTCGTGCTATCTTGCGCCGAGCCTCGCCGTCTGCGCCATCAAGTTCGTGGCCGTGCCGGTGGTCATCATCAGCCTGGCGGCGGCGCTCGGCTTCGGCAGCATGGAGGGCGGCCTGCCGCTCCGGGTGGTGGCCATCCTCTCGGCCATGCCCGTGGCCATGACCGCACTGGTGCCGCCGACCCTCTTCCACCTTGACGTGGACCTTGCCAATGCCTGCTGGATCTTCAGCACACTGGGGCTGGTGGCCGTGCTGCCGCTCCTGATGCTTCTTCTGCCCGCCCTGTAGGGCATTTGCCCGGGCCCCATGCGGAAGAGGCCCGGGCGCAAACACCTGAGGAGGTCTTATGAAACGCGGAAAACTCTTTCTCGCCCTGGCGGCCTGCGCCTGCCTCATGGCCGCGCCCTTCACGGCTGCCAAGGCGGAACCGTACAAGGGCGAATACAAGCTGAGCGTGGTGCCCGGCGCCACCTCCGGCTGGGGCAAGACGGCCACCTATTTCGCGGACCTCGTGCGCAAGCGCTCCGACGGGCGCATCAATATCAAGGTCTATCCCTCGAGCCAACTGCTCTCCGGCAAGCAGACCTCGGAATTCCTCATGCTGCGCAACGGCGCCATCGACTTCGCGCTGGCCTCGACCATCAACTGGTCGCCGCAGATCAAGGAGCTCAACCTCCCGGCGCTGCCCTTCTTCATCGCCGCCCAGCCCGACCGCTACAAGGCCATGGACGCCATTGAGGCCGGCAAGTCCGGCAAGATGATGGTCGACGCCATCGAGGACAAGGGCGTGAAGATCATCGGCTGGGCCGAGAACGGCTTCCGCGAGCTCACCACCAGCAAGGGCCCCATCGCCTCGCCCGAGGACATGAAGGGTCTCAAGATCCGCGTGGTGGGCAGCCCCATCTTCATCGAGACCTTCCGCGAGCTGGGCGCCAACCCGGTGAACATGAACTGGAGCGAGGCCACCACAGGCTTCCAGCAGGGCGTGGTGGACGGCCAGGAAAACCCGACCAACGGCATCAACATCCCGCTCAAGATCTGGGATTTCCACAAGCACCACAGCGACTGGCACTACATGATCGACCCCCTGCTCATGGGCGTGAACCCGCAGGTGTGGAAGAGCTTCAGCCCCGAGGACCAGAAGCTGCTCGTGGAATGCGCGGCCGAAGCGGAAAAGTACGGCAAGGCGCTGTCGCGCCTCGGCATGGATGACGGCGCTTCCGCCGCCTACCTGAAGAGCATCGGGGAACTCCCCGAAGCGGCGGACCCCTACGCCACCATGAAGGAAAACGGCATGACCGTCACCCGCCTCACGCCCGAGCAGATCCAGGCCTTCCACAAGGCCACGCAGAAGGTGCGTGACGACTGGACGGCCAAGATCGGGCCCGACCTCGTGAAGGCGGCCGAAAGCGATATGGCCGCTGTCAAGTAAGACTGTGACCGCCGCGCCGGGTGGTCGCGCTGCCGCGACTGCGGAGGCCGCCCGGCGCCAGGGGGAGGAACCATGCGCCCCATTCCCAAGATGCTGCTCCTTTTTGCGATCATCATTCTCGGCTCGGCCATCGTGTTTGTCATCATCAACGATGAGGACATCGGCACTCCGCAAGCGCCCGCGCAGACATCCGCCCCGGCGTCCGGGGGCGCAGGGAGATAGGCCATGCGCCACCCGCTCCACTACCTGAACGAGCATTTCGAGGAAGTGCTGGGCTCCATCCTGCTTGCCGTCATGGCCACGGTGGCCTTCATCAATGTCATCGTGCGCTACTGCACCTCGTTTTCCTTTGCCTGGAGCGAGGAGCTGACGGTGAACTTCTTTGTCTGGGTGGTGTTGCTCGGCACGGCGCGCGCCTTTCGCCAGGGCACACATCTCGGCATGAATATCGTGTATGAGGCGCTGCCCAAGCCGGCGCGCAAGGCATGCTACTGGTTCGGCTGCGCCCTGTGCGTGCTCTTTTTCGGCGCGCTCTGCTGGACGGGGACGCTTGAAGTCCTCGATGAATACGAGCTCGACTCCATTTCCGAATCCCTCGGCGTGCCCGTGTGGTGGTATACCATCGCGACGCCGCTGTTTTCCCTGCTCATCATCGTGCGCATGTGCCAGCGCTCCTGGCTTGACCTGCGCACGGGCAACTTTTAGCGACGGCGCGGCCAAAGCCCCGCGCCCGCGTTACGGCCTTGGCCGCGGCGCCCCCCGAACCTGCCATGGAAAGTACGCTTTTTCAGGACCCCGCCTTCTGGCTGCTGACGCTCTTCCTCGTGCCGCTCCTCCTGCGCGTCCCCATCGCGCTCTCGCTGGGCGTGGCGGCGCTGGTGGTCGTCTGGAAGTGGGACATGGGCCTGAACATGCTTTCCTACAACTTTTTCGCGGGCATCGCCAAGTTTCCCCTGCTCGCCATCCCCTTCTTCATCCTTGCGGGCTATATCATGGAGCGCGCCGGCATTGCCTCGCGCATCGTCACTCTCATGGAATCGCTCATGGGCACCATGACCGGCGGCCTCGCCATCGCCACGGTGGCGGTCGCCACCTTCTGGGGCGCGGTGAGCGGCTCCGGGCCGGCCACGGTGGCGGCGCTCGGGCTCATCCTCATCCCGGGCATGACGCGCGTGGGCTATGACCGCGACTTCGCGGCCGCAACGGTCTCCGTGACCTCGGGCCTCGCCATCGTCATCCCGCCGAGCATCGCCTTCATCGTCTACGGCGGCATCGCCAATGTGTCCGTTCCCGCGCTCTTTGCCGCCGGTTTCGTGCCCGGCCTCATCGTGGCCCTGTGCATCATGGGCGCGGTGTACCTCATCTCCCGCCGGAAGGGCTATCGCGGCAAGCGCGGCACCAAGCCGGTGGGCAAGGCCTTCCGGGAGGCCTTCTGGGGCGTGCTCACCCCGGCGGTCATCCTCGGCGGCATCTACGGCGGCATCTTCACCCCCACCGAGGCCGCGGCCGTGGCCGTGTTCTGGGGGCTGTTCGTGGGCATCTTCATCTACCGCACCATCAACAGCGTGAAGATACTGTTCGAGATCTTTTCCGCCAGCATGCAGGCCACGGCGGTGGTGATGATCGTGGTGACGTGCGCGGGCCTCTATTCGTGGGTGGCGTCCACGGTGGGCCTTGTGGAGCGGGGCTCGGCCCTGCTGCTTTCCGTCTCCAGCGACCCGTGGATCGTGCTTTTGATGATCAACATCATCCTGCTGCTCGCGGGCATGCTGTTGGACGCCATCTCCATCTATTATGTCTTTTTGCCCTTCATGCTCCCCATCATGGCCCATTTCGGGTGGGACCCCATCTGGTTCGGCATCATGATGACGGTCAACCTCGCCGTCGGGCAGGTCACGCCGCCGGTGGCCGTCAACCTCTATGTGGGGGCGAATATCAGCGGCCTGACCATGGAGCAGATCAGCAAGGCGGCGCTGCCGCTCATCGGCGCGGCGCTTTTGGCGCTCATCGTCATCGTGCTCTTCCCGGGGCTTTCCACCTTCCTGCCGCGTTTGCTCGGGCTTTCGTAGGGGGTGCGGCGGGGTGCTTTCCGCTAGCGCGTGCGGCGCATGAGCTTCCAGGTGAGCTTGATGACGGCAATGAGCTCGTTCAGCATGGGGACGCCGGAGAAAAGGCTGGTGGTGGCGTCGGCTTCGGTGAGGGGCCTGAGGGCCGGGGCTGGCGGCGTTTTCGCGCTTTCGTCTTCTTCCGCACTT
>CAMWVJ010000175.1 GCA_947177645.1 uncultured Desulfovibrio sp. | reverse complement strand
GCAGAGGGGCCGCATTTTGCGCATCGGTTGCTTCAAAAAATGAGCAGTAAAGTTCTCTTGCCCGACTGCGGCACGCACCTGCCAATGGGCATCCCAGCGGCGTAAACACGTTCTTCGGGCACGGTTCTCCAGGCCTTGGTATTCCTGCTGCCCGTCGCAGGAGGAGAAGGTCGGCCAAAGGCGTCCAATGCAGCCGGCGCGCCACTGGCAAGAGCGGCGCCCGTGGCGTCCCGGGCTTGCGCTCAGGGGCTGCTTTGATATAGTAGGCCACGCGCATTCCGCGAAAACGCACGGCACGGGCAGGCCCATGCCGGGGAGTGCTGCGCCCGCGCCCGGGGGAGGTCCTGTGGGGGGCGGGCAGCCGCACAATCTTTGCCAAGGGCAGCCATGCGCCGGATCTCCCAGCTACCTGTCATCATGCAGCGCGCCGGAATGCCGGTGCGTGCGGCCGTGCTCGCCCTGTCCGACCTGGTGGCTTTTCTCGGCACCATGTTCGCCCTGCTCATGGGCCGCGCGGCCTTTGGCGGCCTCGACCCGGCGCTCTACCACTGGGTCTTTCCGCTGCTTTTGGTTGCGCCCTTCCTCGGCAGCTCCCTCGGCCTCTACCGCAGCATCAGTCTGCCCCCGCACCGGGAGATGAAGGCGATCTTCCTCCTGGTCAGCCTGGTATATGCCCTCATCCTGCTGGTGCTCTTTCTTTCCCAGGCGGGCGACCTGTATTCGCGCCTCGTCATTTGCGGTGGCTGGGCCGCCACCCTGGTGACGCTGCCCCTGCTGCGTACAGCGTGCGTTCGCATTTTTTCGCGCCTGCCATGGTGGGGCAGCCCCCTGCTTATCCTCGACACGGGCCAGAGTGCAAAACGCCTGTGGCATTATTTGCGGCGTCATCCCCAGCATGGGCTGCGCCCGGTGGCCATGCTCGACCTGCCCGGGGACGCCGCCCAGGTGAATTTGCTGCTCGCAGGCGCTGCGCGCCGTTGGCCCGGCGCAGTGGCCCTGCTGCTTCCCCGGGCCGGACTGCAACAGCGTGTGGATTATGTCACGGAAGTGAGCCGCCATTTTGCCAAGGTCATTGTCGTGCCGGACCTGGCCGCCGGCTTTCGCCGCTACTGGCTCACCCCCTGCGAGCTCAGCGGCGTCACCATGCTCTTCCTCACCCAGAACCTGCATGACTGGCGGCGCCTTGCCATCAAGCGCGCCATCGACATCCTGTTCTGTATTCTCCTGCTGCCGGTGGTGCTGCCCATTGGACTTTTGCTTGCCGTGTGCATCCGGCTGGACAGCCCCGGGCCGCCCATTTATCGGCAAATGCGCATCGGTCGTGACGGGCGCCTGCTTCGCGTCTACAAATTCCGCACCATGATGTGGGATGCCGACGCCATGCTCAGGGAATGCCTTGCCCGCGACCCCAGCCTCAAGGCGGAGTGGGAGCGCGACCACAAGCTGAAGGATGACCCGCGCATCACCCGCATGGGGCATTTTCTGCGCAAGACCAGCCTGGACGAGCTGCCGCAGCTGCTCAACGTGGCCCTGGGCCACATGAGCCTTGTGGGCCCCAGGCCCATCGTGGTAGCCGAAGTGAAAAAGTACGGCCCCGTCTTTGACGAATATTGCCGGGTGCGCCCGGGCATTACCGGCCTCTGGCAGATCTCGGGCCGCAACAACACGACCTACGCCGAGCGCGTGGCCTTTGACCATTACTATATCAATAACTGGTCGGTCTGGATGGATCTCTGGATACTGGCGAAAACCGTCCCGGTGGTCCTGACGGGCTACGGTGCCTATTGATGGCGGGCGAGCGCGGCAACAGGCTCCTGCGCCGGCTCGACTGGTATGCGGGCATCCCCCTGGCGGCGGTGACGGCGGCGGCGCGCGCGGCAGAGCGGCCCCGCGCCTGCGCGGCCTCGGAAGCGAAGCGCGTGGGCGTCATCTGCCTGGGCGCCATCGGCGACCTGCTGCTGCTCTCCGGGCTTTTGCGGGGCCTCAGGCGCCAGCTTCCCGGAGCCGAGCTGGAACTCATCGTTTCCACCGGCAATGCCGAGACGGTGCCGCTCATCGGTGATACGGACGCCGTGGCCGTGTTCAACGTGCGCCATGTGGGCGCCATCGTGCGCCACCTGCGCGGCCGGCGCTATGACCTCCTGTTCGACAGCACCCAATGGGCGCGGCTCGGCGCCATCGTCTCCAACCTCTCTGGGGCCCGGCTCACCGTGGGCTTTTCCACGGCCGGGCAATGGCGGGGCCTGGGCTATGACCATGTGGCCACCCACAGTGGCCAGCAGCATGAAAAGGAGAATTTCCTCGCGCTCGGCAAGGCCCTTTGGCCGGATTTTTCCGCCGAGCCCGTGCTCTGCCTCCCCGACACGGTACCGGCGCTGGCCGCGGAGCTGGCTGATGGGCGACGCCACGCTTTCCTGCACATGTGGCCGGCGGGCTACAAGTGCCATCTCAAGGAGTGGCCGGCGGCGCACTGGGCTCGGCTCGCGCGCGAGCTCACGGCGCTGGGCTTCAGCGTCTGGCTCACCGGGAGCGTGGCCGACATCGAACGCAACGCCGCCTTTTTGCGCGGGGAACTCGCCGGCGCGGAGCATGTCCATTCCCTCGCCGGGCGCACCACCCTGCCTGACTTGGGGTGGCTTTTGGCGCGGGCCGACGCCGTGTTTTCGGTGAATACCGGCATCATGCACCTTGCCGCCCTCACGGGCGCGCCCACCGTGGGCCTGCACGGCGCCACCAATCCGCGCCGCTGGGGGCCCGTGGGGCCGCGCTGCGTGAGCCTTTTGCCGACGCAGGGCCAGCGGGCCTATCTTGATCTGGGCTTTGAGTATCCGCCCGGGGCCGAGCCGGCCCTCGTGCACCTCTCGGTGGAAGAGGTGCTCGCGGCGCTCGCCTCGCTGGACGCGCTTTGAGAAAGAAAAAAGGCGCCCCACCACACGATGCGGGCGCCGTTCTTCATGATTTCGCAAATTTTTGCCGCAGGGTCAGTCCAAGCCCATGGCCTTGCCGATCTTCTTGGCCGCGTTCTTGACCTTGGCGAAGGGCGTTTCCTCGCCGGCGCGTTCAAATTCGCGCAAAAGTTCCTCCTGGCGGGCGCTCAGGCGCGTGGGCGTGACCACCTTCACGGACACGAGCAGGTCGCCGCGCTGCTTGCGGCCGGGCCAAGGCATGCCCTGCCCCGCGAGGCGCAAAAGCGCGCCGGACTGCACGCCCTTGGGGATGTCCATGCCCAGGGGGCCGTCGATGCCCGGCACCTCCACGCGACAGCCCAAGGCGGCCTGCACGAAACTGAGCTCCTGCGTGAAGATGAGGTCCTGCCCGCGGCGTTCCCAGCGGGCGTCCTGCTCGACGGTGAGCACCACATAGAGGTCGCCGGGGGGGCCGCCATGCACGCCGGCCTCCCCCTCGCCGCGCACCCGAAGGCGCGTGCCGTTGTCCACGCCGGCGGGGATGCGCACCTTGATCTCGTGCTCATCCTCCACGCGGCCTTCGCCCTTGCAGCGGGGACAGGGCTTCTTGATGATGCGGCCCGTGCCGCCGCAGGCGGTGCAGGGCATGGCGAGCTGGAAAAAGCCCTGGTTGCGGCGCACCTGGCCCGTGCCGTGGCACTGGGGGCAGGTCTCCGGCCTGGTGCCCGGGGCCGCGCCGCTGCCCTTGCAGTCGGGGCATTCCACATGGTGCGGAACGGAAAGACTGATCTCGTCGCCGTGCGCGGCCTGGGCGAAACTGATGGTCAGGTTGTAGCGCAGGTCGGCGCCGGCCTGCGCGCGGGAGCCGCGGGCGCCCCCCGCAAAGCCGAACAGGTCGCCAAAAATGTCGCTGAAGTGGGCGAAGATGTCTTCGGCATTGCCGAAGCCGCCGGCGCCGCTCCCCTGGACGCCGGCATGGCCGAAGCGGTCATAGCGGGCGCGTTTTTCCGGGTCGCGGAGCACTTCATACGCCTCGGCCGCTTCGCGGAATTTCACCTCTGCGTCGGCGTCGCCCGGGTTCCTGTCCGGGTGATAGCGCATGGCGAGCTTGCGGTAGGCGTGTCGGATCTCCTCGGTGCCGGCGTCGCGCGAGACGCTGAGCAC
>CAMWVJ010000174.1 GCA_947177645.1 uncultured Desulfovibrio sp. | reverse complement strand
GTATTAATTACGATCTCGGAGTCGCTTTTATATGCCATCGCGATCATGGCTTCAAGATAGTGAGGGTCAATCCAATCATCGGAATCGATGAAATAGACATATTTCCCGGATGCGACATCCAGGCCTGCATTCCTGGCAGCCGATTGGCCACTATTTTTATCCAAGCTGATAAGACTAATTCGATTATCACGAGACATCCATTTTAAAATTATCGATTTACTCTCGTCTGTAGAACCATCATCTACACAGATTATTTCGATATCGGAAAAAGTTTGATTTACAACACTTTCAAGACAGCAATCAAGATAGTCCATAACATTGTAAACAGGAATAATGACAGATATCGTTGCCATGCTATATCACCCCAGTTATAAAGTTGCTTTAAAGTTGATTGATCGTTTAAATTGTTTAGCTATGGGTTGCACTGACCGTAAGCATGAAAAAGTATCGGCTACGCCAGTTCCTGAGTATTTCATATTTTTTTATAACCTACTTGGCACTACCAGTCCAGCGTGGCCTTGAAGGCCCGGGCGAGGTCGTCCACCTTTTCGGACAGCACCGTGCTGTTGCCGCTGCGCAGGGTGATGGCGCCCGTGCCTGTCACCGTGCCGATGCGCCGGCATATCTGCCACATGCCGAGCGCGTCCAGGAGCGGGGCGAGGTCGGGGCGCACGCTCACCACAAGGCGGCTCGCGCTCTCGCTGTAAAGCAGCTCGAAGCGGCTCATGGGCTCGAGGGCTGGCACGGCGTCGAGGTCGATGTCCGCGCCGAGGCGGCCGCCGATGCACATTTCGGCCAGCGCCACGGCGAGGCCGCCATCCGAGCAGTCATGGCAGGCCGAGAGCGCGCGCTGGCCCATGAGCGCGGAGACGCCGCGGTAGCGGGCAAGGGCGCTCGCCGCGTCCACCCGGGGCACCAGGCCGCCGGAAAGGCCGAGCTCCGAGGCCGCCTCGCTGGCCGCCATCTCGCGCCAGGTGCCGCCGAGCAGGTAGATGAAGTCGCCCTCGCGCTTGAAGTCCGAAGTCTGCGCGGCCGTGACATTGCGGATGACGCCGATGACCGAGAAGAGCACCGTGGGCGGGATGGAGATGCGCTCGCCGCCGCCCAGGTAGTCGTTCTTCATGGAGTCCTTGCCGGAGATGCAGGGCAGCCCGAACGCCAGCGAGAATTGGCGCAGGGCCCAACAGGCGCGCACGAGCTGAGCGAGCTTGTAGCGGCCCTCGGCATTGGCCTCGGTCCATACCGGGTCGCACCAGCAGAAGTTGTCCACGCCGGCCAGCGCGTCCGGGTCGCCGCCCACGGCCACGGCGTTGCGGATGGCCTCGTCCATGGCGTTGGCCATCATCCAGTAGGTGTCATAGTCGCTGAACTTGGGGCAGATGCCGTGGCTGAGCACGAGGCCCGCGTCCGACTCGAGCAGCGGCCGCAGCACGGCCGCGTCGCCCGGGCCGTCGCGCAGCGCGCCCACCAAGGGCTTGATGGCGCTGCCGCCGCGCACCTCGTGGTCATACTGGCGGATGATATATTCCTTGGAGCAGATATTGAGGCGCCCGAGCATCTTTTTGAGGAAGGCGCCCTCGTCGCCGCCCGGTCCCTCCATGCGGATGTCCGGGAAGGCCGGGCGCTTCCACACGGCCTCGAGGTGCAACTGCGGCACGCCGTCATGGAGAAAGGCCATGTCGAGCAGGGCCACAGTGCGGCCCGCATAACGCACCTCAAACACGCCCGACTCGGTGAATTCGCCGAGAGCCGTGGCCTCCACGTCCATGCGCTTGGCGAGCTCGAGAAATTCGGCGAGCTTCGCCGGGGGCACGGCCACGGTCATGCGCTCCTGCGCCTCGGAGAGCAGTACCTCCCACGGGAGCAGCCCGTCATACTTGAGCGGCGCGCGGTCGATGTGCAGCACGCAGCCGCCCGTATCCTCGGCCATCTCGCCCACCGAGGAGGAGAGGCCGCCCGCGCCGTTGTCCGTGATGGCGTTGTACAGCCCCTTGTCGCGCGCCTTGAGCAGGAAGTCATACATCTTGCGCTGGGTGATGGGGTCGCCGATCTGCACGGCCGTGGCCGGCGAGCCCTCGTGCAGCTCCTCCGAGGAGAAGGTGGCGCCGTGGATGCCGTCCTTGCCGATGCGGCCGCCCACCATGACCACCGCGTCGCCGGGCTCCGCCTTCTTTTCCCAGCCCGGGCGGCCGCAGACATCGGTGGGCAGCAGGCCCACGGTGCCGCAAAACACCAGCGGCTTGCCGAGATAGCGCTCGTCAAAGACGAGGGAGCCGTTGACCGTGGGGATGCCCGACTTGTTGCCGCCATGCTCCACGCCCTCGCGCACGCCCTCGAGCACGCGGCGCGGGTGCAAAAGGCGCGGCGGCAGCTCCCTGGCGTAGAAGGGCGAGGCAAAGCAGAAAACATCGGTATTGCAGATGAGCTCCGCGCCCATGCCCGTGCCCATGGGGTCGCGGTTGACGCCCACGATGCCCGTGAGCGCGCCGCCGTAAGGGTCGAGCGCGGAGGGGCTGTTGTGCGTCTCCACCTTGATGCAGGCGTCGTAGCCGTTGATGAAGGCGATGACCCCGGCATTGTCCTTGAACACGGACTTGCAATAGTCCCTGTCGCCCCGGCGCTCGCGCAGGATGGCCGTGGCGTCGCGGATGCAGGTCTTGTAGAGATTGTCCACCTGCTCGTGCCGGCCCGTGTCCTTGTCCGTATAGTCGATGGCCGAGGCGAAGATCTTGTGTTTGCAGTGCTCGGACCAGGTCTGCGCAAGGGCCTCCATCTCCACGTCCGTGGGGTCGGCGGGAAGGCCCGCCTTGGCGCGCGCGGCGGCGATGTCGGGCCGGGCGAAGTGGTCGCGGATGGCGTGAAGCTCGTCAAGGTTGAGCGCCCAGGTGTTGGCGCGGCTCGCGGCCAAAAGTTCCGCATCGCTCATGGAGGAGAGCGGCACCACGGCCACGTCCGCGCGCGCCTCGCCGGTGACGCGGGCGGCCTGCGGCGGGAAGTCCGGCTCCTTGGCCCACTCGGCCGCGCTCTTGATGCGGAAGCGCTGGATGAGCGTATTGCAGAGCAGGTCGCGGGCGATGGTCTCCACCTGCTCCCGGTCGAGCGGCGCGGCCGCGTCGTTGCGGATGCGGTACTGGAGCGCCGTGTAGACGGCAAGGCTCTCGCGCGGGATGCCGAGCACCATGGCGGCGGTGTCGCGCGCGGTGCGGCCCTCGTTGTCCGTGACGCCGGGGCGGAAGCCGACCTCGATATACCAGTCCGGCAGGGGCGCGAGCGGCGGGAGGGTGCCCAGGGCCGCACGCTGGAGGATGGGGTCATGCCAGACCGCGTCCTCAAGCAGGCGGCGCGCCTGGGCTTCGTCAAGGCCGTCGGCGGTGAAGACCTTGACAAGGCGCACCTGGCCCACGGCAAGGCCCAAGGCCGCGCGGATGCGCTCCGCCACCTTGCGCCCCTGAACGTCCTCCAGGCCGGGCTTCGGCCCCGCTTCCAGACGGTAGAGCATGACCACTCCTTTCTTCGTTATTTCCCTTCCCGGCGTGCGGCCGGGTTTTGTTCTTCAGTGCCGGCGGTCGCGGACATAGTCCGTCATTTCCTCGAGCACCCGGCGCTCCGGGCCGTCAGGCAGGCGCAAAAGCGCGGCCCGCGCGGCCTCGAGGTAGTCTCCGGCCTCCTCGCGGGCGCGGCGGTCAAAGCCGCCCTCGCGCACGCGCAAGGAGATCTCGGCTGCGTCCGCCGCGCTCATGAGCCCGCAGACGAAGGCCGCGTCAAAGGCCGCGCGCTCGTTTTCCGCAAGGTTCAGCCGGTAAAAGCGCAGGGGCGGCGTGAGCTTGCCCTCGCGCACGTCGCCGCCCGTGGGCTTGCCGGTCTCTTCTTCGGGCGCGAAATCCAGCGCGTCGTCCACGATCTGGAAGGCCATGCCGAGATTTTCGCCATACGCCGCGGCCGCGGCCACCGCCTCCGGCCCGGCTTTGGCCGCCAGCGCCCCGAGCTCGCACGAGGCCGCGATGAGCGCCGCCGTCTTGCCGCGCCCGATGGCCGCATATTCCTCGGCGCTCACGTCCACGCGGCGCTGGGCCGCGATCT